>NZ_JBWKIR010000036.1:0-56801 GCF_056432605.1 Streptomyces sp. NPDC045022 | reverse complement strand
GGCGCCCCCGGCGGCGCCCCCCGTCGGGGCCGGGGCCGCGGTGGTGCGGCCCGGCCCCTCCGGCGTCTCGGACTGGTACCCCGGACGGCTTCCGCCGGGGGCACGCCGTGCTGTCTCGTGAGCCATGGCAACCGACGACAACGCGGCGAGGTGCGGTGCCAGGCCCCGCGAGCCCGGCATGATCCAAACGAGAGGCCCTAGGCCTGGACCGTTCTGCCGTCGTGCAGGGCGATGGCACGCTGCATCGCCTTGCGGGCGCGCGGGGTGTCGCGGGCGTCGTGGTAGGCGACGGCGAGCCGGAACCAGCAGCGCCAGTCGTCGGGGGACGCCTCGGTCTCGGCCTTGCGCTTGGCGAAGACCTCGTCGGCCGAGTCGCGGTCGACTCGGCCGCTCGCGGTGCGCTTCAGCTCGTCGACGGGCAGGCCGCCCTCCGCGTCGAGTTCGGCGGCGAGCTGGTTGGCCCTGCGGACGAACTGGGTGTTCTTCCAGAGGAACCACAGCCCGATGACCGGCAGAATCAGCACCGCCACGCCGAAGGTGACGGTGAGGACCGTGCCGGACTGGATGAGCATGACGCCGCGGCTGCCGGCCAGGACGAAGTAGAAGACCAGGACGGCGGCCGTGACGAGGTAGGTGATCTTCGCGCGCATGATGTCTTCGGGCTCAGCTCAGGTCCAGGAAGTGCTCCAGGCCGAAGGTCAGGCCCGGAGTGGTCACCACGCGGCGGGCGCCGAGCAGGATGCCCGGCATGAAGCTGCTGTGATGCAGGGAGTCATGGCGGATGGTCAGGGTCTCGCCCTCGCCGCCGAGCAGCACCTCCTGGTGGGCCAGGAGCCCGCGCAGCCGGACGGCGTGCACCGGAACCCCGTCGACACTGGCGCCCCGCGCGCCGTCAAGGGCCGTGACCGTGGCGTCCGGCGCCGGAGCGGTGCCGGCTGCCCGGCGGGCCTCGGCGATGAGCTGGGCCGTGCGGGTGGCGGTACCGCTCGGGGCGTCCACCTTGTTCGGGTGGTGCAGCTCGACGACCTCCACCGACTCGAAGTAGGGCCCGGCGAGCTGGGCGAACCTCATCGTGAGGACGGCGCCGATGGAGAAGTTCGGCGCGATGAGCACGCCGGTCTCCGGGGACTGGCCGAGCCAGCCGGTCAGCTGCGCGAGGCGCTCCTCGGTCCAGCCCGTCGTACCGACGACCGCGTGGATGCCGTGGCGCACGCAGAAGTCGAGGTTGCCCATGACGGAGGCCGGGGTGGTCAGTTCGACGGCGACCTGGGCGCCGGTCTCCGCCAGCGTCTCCAGCTTGTCGCCCCGGCCGAGGGCGGCGACCAGTTCCATGTCCTCGGCGGCCTCGACCGCCTTGACCGCCGCGGACCCGATCCGGCCCTTGGCGCCGAGGACCGCCACGCGCAGCTTGCTCATCTTTGCTTCCTTACCGACTTGGCGATTCAGACGACGGAGGGGTTCAGGCGGACGGGTTCAGGCGACGGACGGGTTCAGGCGACGGCGTCGTGCAGCCGCGCGGCCTGTTTGTCCTTCAGCGGGCCGATGACCGACAGCGACGGGCGCTGTCCCAGGATGTCCCGGGCGACCGAGCGGACCTCGTCCGGGGTGACCGCCGCTATCCGGGCCAGCATGTCGTCCACGGACATCTGCTCGCCCCAGCACAGCTCACTCTTGCCGATGCGGTTCATGAGCGCGCCGGTGTCCTCCAGGCCGAGGACGGTGGAGCCCTGGAGCTGGCCGATGGCGCGGCTTATCTCGTCGTCGGACAGACCGTTGACGGCGACGTGGTCGAGTTCGTCCCGGCAGATCCTCAGTACGTCGTGCACCTGGCTCGGGCGGCAGCCGGCGTACACGCCGAACAGGCCGCAGTCGGCGAAGCCGGAGGTGTACGAGTACACGCTGTAGGCGAGGCCGCGCTTCTCCCGGACCTCCTGGAAGAGACGGGAGGACATGCCACCGCCGAGGGCGGTGTTGAGCACGCCCATGGCCCAGCGGCGGTCGTCGGTGCGGGCGAGGCCCGGCATGCCGAGGACGACGTGCGCCTGCTCGGTCTTGCGGCCGAGCAGCTCGACCTGGCCGGCCGTGCGGATCGTACGGCGGCCGTCGCGCGGGGCGACGGGCCGCGCGTCCGGGTCGTTGCCGGCGCCCGCCTTCTCGAAGGCCGCGCGGACCTGTCGGACGACCTTGGTGTGGTCGATGTTGCCGGCGCAGGCGACCACGAGGTGGGTGGGGTCGTAGTGCTTCTTGTAGAACCGGCGGATGCGGTCGGCGGTGAGGGCGTTGACGGTGTCGACGGTGCCGAGGACCGGGCGGCCGAGGGCGTTGTCGCCGAACATGGTGTGCGCGAACAGGTCGTGCACGCAGTCGCCCGGGTCGTCCTCGGTCATGGCGATCTCTTCGAGGATCGCGCCGCGCTCGACGTCGACGTCCTCTTCGAGGATCAGCGAGCCGGTCAGCATGTCGCAGACGACGTCGATGGCGAGCGGCAGGTCGGTGTCGAGCACGCGCGCGTAGTAGCACGTGTACTCCTTCGCCGTGAACGCGTTCATCTCGCCGCCGACCGCGTCGAGGGCGGAGGAGATGTCCAGCGCGCTGCGCCGGGAGGTGCCCTTGAAGAGCAGGTGCTCCAGGTAGTGCGTGGCGCCGTTCAGGGCCGGGGTCTCGTCGCGGGAGCCGACGTGCGCCCAGATGCCGAAGGTCGCCGAGCGCACCGAGGGCAGGGTCTCGGTGACGATGCGCAGGCCGCCCGGGAGGGTGGTCTTGCGGACCGTGCCGATGCCGTTGGTCCCCTGGATGAGGGTTTGGGTACGGGCAACGGCCCGCGCCTCCGAAGAGGTGCGGGCCGTCGCCTTGGAGCTACGGGACGTCACTGGTCGGCGTCGTCCTTCGTCTCGTCGGAGGAACCTTCCTCGCCCTCGATCACGGGAACGAGGGAGAGCTTGCCGCGGGAGTCGATCTCGGCGATCTCGACCTGGACCTTCTGGCCCACGCCGAGGACGTCCTCGACGTTCTCCACGCGCTTGCCGCCGGCGAGCTTGCGGATCTGCGAGATGTGCAGCAGACCGTCCTTGCCGGGCAGCAGGGAGACGAACGCACCGAAGGTGGTCGTCTTGACGACCGTACCGAGGTAGCGCTCACCGACCTCGGGCATCGTCGGGTTGGCGATGCCGTTGATCGTGGCGCGGGCGGCCTCGGCGGACGGTCCGTCGACCGCGCCGATGTAGATCGTGCCGTCGTCCTCGATCGTGATGTCGGCGCCGGTGTCCTCCTGGATCTGGTTGATCATCTTGCCCTTGGGGCCGATGACCTCGCCGATCTTGTCGACCGGGATCTTCACGGTGATGATCCGCGGCGCGTTCGGGGACATCTCGTCCGGACGGTCGATGGCCTCCATCATCACGTCGAGGATGTGCAGGCGGGCGTCGCGGGCCTGCTTGAGGGCCGCGGCCAGGACGGAGGCGGGGATGCCGTCCAGCTTGGTGTCGAGCTGGAGGGCGGTCACGAACTCCTTGGTGCCGGCGACCTTGAAGTCCATGTCACCGAAGGCGTCCTCCGCACCGAGGATGTCGGTGAGGGTGACGTAGTGGGTCTCGCCCTCGACCTCCTGGGAGATCAGGCCCATGGCGATACCGGCGACCGGTGCCTTCAGGGGCACACCCGCGTTCAGCAGCGACATGGTGGAGGCGCAGACCGAGCCCATGGACGTCGAGCCGTTGGAGCTCAGCGCCTCGGAGACCTGGCGGATCGCGTAGGGGAACTCCTCGCGCGTCGGCAGGACCGGCACGAGGGCGCGCTCGGCGAGGGCGCCGTGGCCGATCTCGCGGCGCTTCGGGGAGCCGACGCGGCCGGTCTCGCCGGTGGAGTACGGCGGGAAGTTGTAGTTGTGCATGTAGCGCTTGCGGGTCACCGGGGAGAGGGTGTCCAGCTGCTGCTCCATGCGGAGCATGTTGAGGGTGGTGACGCCCAGGATCTGGGTCTCGCCACGCTCGAACACCGCGGAACCGTGCACGCGCGGGATGGCCTCGACCTCGGCGGCCAGGGTGCGGATGTCGGTGACACCGCGGCCGTCGATGCGCTTCTTCTCCTTGATCACGCGCTCGCGGACCAGCTGCTTGGTGAGCGAGCGGTACGCGGCGGAGATCTCCTTCTCGCGGCCCTCGAACTCCGGCAGGAGCTTCTCGGCGGCGAGCGCCTTGACGCGGTCCAGCTCGGCCTCGCGCTCCTGCTTGCCGGCGATGGTGAGCGCCTGGGCCAGCTCGGGGCGGACGGCGGCGCTGAGCGCCTCCAGGATGTCGTCCTGGTAGTCCAGGAAGACCGGGAACTCGGCGGTCGGCTTGGCGGCCTTCGCGGCGAGGTCGGCCTGGGCGCGGCAGAGGACCTTGATGAAAGGCTTCGCGGCGTCCAGACCGGCGGCGACGACCTCCTCGGTCGGCGCCTCGGCGCCGCCCTCGACCAGCTTGATGGTCTTGTCGGTGGCCTCGGCCTCGACCATCATGATCGCGACGTCGCCGTCCTCCAGGACGCGGCCGGCGACGACCATGTCGAAGACGGCGTCCTCGAGCTCGGTGTGCGTCGGGAAGGCGACCCACTGGCCGTTGATCAGCGCGACGCGGACGCCGCCGATCGGGCCGGAGAAGGGCAGACCGGCCAGCTGCGTGGACGCGGACGCGGCGTTGATCGCGACGACGTCGTACAGGTGGTCGGGGTTGAGCGCCATGATCGTGGCGACGACCTGGATCTCGTTGCGCAGGCCCTTCTTGAAGGACGGGCGCAGCGGGCGGTCGATCAGGCGGCAGGTGAGGATCGCGTCCTCGGAGGGGCGGCCCTCACGGCGGAAGAAGCTGCCGGGGATCTTGCCGGCGGCGTACATCCGCTCCTCGACGTCCACCGTGAGGGGGAAGAAGTCGAGCTGGTCCTTGGGGTTCTTGGAGGCGGTGGTGGCCGACAGCACCATGGTGTCGTCGTCCAGGTACGCCACGGCGGAACCGGCGGCCTGCTTGGCCAGGCGGCCCGTCTCGAAACGGATGGTGCGGGTGCCGAAGGCGCCATTGTCGATGACGGCCTCGGCGTAGTGGGTCTCGTTCTCCACTAGCGTTTTCTCCTCGTCTTCGTCCCTCGGCTGCCCGTGTGGCAGGGGGACGGTTGCGGAAAGCGCTCCGTCTGGTGCGGGCCGGTCTTCGATCGAAGCACCCGGGGCTCGCTTCCCCCCGGGGGCCACTACCGAGGACCGGCGGCGGCGAGGTGCGCTTCTCCTCGTTCTCAGTCGTACGTGTCGTTCAGGGTCGTACGTGTTCTGTGTCCTGCGTATTGCGTTGTGCTACCACACTACAAAGCCTGTGTGACACTCCGCACGTTTCCGCACGTACGGCAAAGGGAGCGGTCCCCGATCTTCCCGGGAACCGCTCCCTCCACGGCGTTCTACTTGGCGCCCGCCGCACCGCGGCGGATGCCCAGGCGGTCGACCAGCGTACGGAAGCGCTGGATGTCCTTCTTCGCCAGGTACTGCAGCAGGCGACGGCGCTGACCGACCAGGATCAGCAGACCACGGCGGGAGTGGTGGTCGTGCTTGTGGGTCTTGAGGTGCTCCGTCAGGTCGGAGATCCGACGGGAGAGCATGGCGACCTGGACCTCGGGGGAGCCGGTGTCGCCCTCCTTCTGGCCGAACTCGGAGATGATCTGCTTCTTCGTAGCGGCGTCGAGCGACACGCGTACTCCTCATGGTCTGTGAGTGGCCACCGAGTGCCCCCGGTCTGTGTCTCGGGGGAGCTTCCGTTACTCGGGAGGCGGGGATCCGCTGGGCGCGGCCTCCAGATCCTGGACGGTTCCGGGGGTGCGTACACAAACGGCCGTCGACCAGAGTACCAGCCAGTGACGGGTGCTCTCGCCGGCGTTCCGGAACCGCGTGGTCCCGGGGGAGGCGGCCACTAGGGTGACCCTGCTGATCGTACGCACGTCGGGAAGGGGTCGCTGCGGCATGGCGGAGACGGAAGAGGAACTCAAGGCGCGCAAGGAACGAGAGCGGGACGAGCTGTACGCGCTCGACATCTCCGGCGTCGAGTGGCAGTGCGCGCCGGGTACGGAGGAGCACGAGGAGCGGGTCGAGATCGCGTACCTGCCCGGTGGTGCCGTGGCGATGCGTTCCTCCCTCGACCCCGGGACCGTGCTGCGCTACACCGAGGCGGAGTGGCGGGCGTTCGTCCTGGGCGCGCGGGACGGGGAGTTCGACCTGCGGCCGATGCCGCACAACGGGGGGCTCGGCGCGCAGTGAGCGGCGCCGGACAGCGGTGACCGGGCCCCGGCTCATCGAGCCGGGGCTCCGTGCCGTCACTTGCTCGTCATCGCCCGCGCGGTCGCGTACACGTCGAAGACCGCCAGGGTGAGCGGGATCAGCGTCAGCAGGACGAAACCCTCGCAGATCTCCAGGAAGCGGCCCCAGAACGGGGTCAGCCCACCGCGCGGCAGGATCAGGCCCAGCGCCGTCACCAGGGCGGTGGCCACGGCGATGACCGCGATCAGCCAGATGGTGCGGATTTCCAGGTCGGTGCGGTCGCCGGCCAGCGCGGCGAGCATCACGTGCCGCGGCGGGTTGAGGGCGAGGCCGAGGCCCAGCAGGACCAGGGAGCCGAGACCGGCGGCCAGGACGGGCGCGACCTGGGCGGTGTAGCGGAAGAGCCCGGCGCGCATCAGCATCGCCACGCCGGTGGCCAGGGCGAGCAGCAGGGCCCAGATGTCGTCGGAGAAGCCCAGTACGGCACAGGCGCCGACGGCGAGGAGCGCGCAGCCGCCGACCAGGCCGACCAGGAGTTCGTGGCCGCGCCGGGCCTGTGCCTCGATGCGCTCGGTGTCCACCGGCTCCGGCGCGGCGGACTCGATGCCGTAGGCGGAGCGGGGGGCGCCGCTGCTGGGGTTCTCGAAGCCGATCGGCAGCCGGGCGAAACGCATCGACATGCCGGGCAGGAAGGCGAGGGCGCCCACGGCGACGGGCGCGCACAGGCCGGCCATCTCGGTCGGGGCCCAGTCGGTGAGGGTGGCGACGAAGACGACGACCAGGGCGATCGCCGAGGCGAGGACGAAGGCCACGAAGGGGCCGTCGCCGTGCGGCGAGCACAGGGTGAGGATCAGCGCGGCGACGAGGACGGCCGCGCACGCCAGCAGGAACTGCAGTCTGCCGATGCCCTCACCGCCGGTCAGGGGCAGCAGCCCGCTGCCACCGACGCCGATGTTGGGCAGCGCGCCGAGGCCGAGGGCGACGGCCGAGCCGCGGTCGTCGTAGACGCGGGCGCGGACCGCGGAGAGCACGACCAGGAGGACGCCGGTGACGGCGGCGAGGATGCCGGCCAGGCCGTGCATGTCGTGGCGCGGGTCGGCGGTCCAGGCGACGAACGCGAGCAGTGCCGGCAGCACTCCGCCGCCGACGAGGCCGGCGGCCCGGGTCAGGTCGCCGCTCCACAGCTTGTGCTGCCTGGTGACGGCGGAGGCGACGGCCTCGGCGACATCGTCGAAGACGGCCGGCGGCAGGGACTCGGCGAACGGCCGCAGGGTGAGGAGTTCGCCGTCGAGAATGCGCTGGGCGGCGAAGGACCGGGCGCTGTCCAGCACGGTCCCGTCGGTGCGGACGAGGTGGTAGCCGACCGGGGCGCCCGCCTCCGAACTCTGCTGGGACAGCCGGAGGATCTCCGGGTAGAGGTCGGCGACCGGGACGTCGTCGGGCAGTGCCACGTCGATACGGCTGTCCGGCGCGACGATGGTGACCCGGCAGAAGCCGAGTCCGGTGCCGGACCCGGAAGGGGCTCCGGTCCCGGTTCCGCCGGTGGCGGCGGCCGTCATGCTCACCTGCTGCTCCCCCTCAGTGGTGGTGGTGCGTCTATGTCGTGAAGGTCTCGTGCCGGTTCGCGCCGCGCACGGCGGCGCGGGTGCCGCAGGGCGGGATTCCCGGGCTCTCCCGCTCCGGCATCGGGCGGGTTGACCAGGTATGTCCAGCCTGCTCGGCATGTGCTCACGCGAACATCCGGCACCCTACCGCTCACCCGTGTCCCGTGAACTCAGTAGGATCACGCGGCGGCCTGCGCCCGCCGGACACGGGGCGGTGGGCGGAAAGCCTGGGTCGGGCAAGGGAATTGGTGAGCGGTGAGCCAGATTGTCGTCAAGCGCCCTGCTAGGGCGCTGCCGTCCGAAGTGCCCACGGAAGAGGTCGTTGTCCAGCCACCGCCCGAACTGCCGCGGGGGCCACAGGAGAGCGTGCTGATGCAGCTCCTGCCCACGTTGGGCATGGGCGGTTCGGTGGTCTTCTTCTTCACGAACGGTCAGCCGTTCATGAAGATCATGGGCATGATCATGATCGCCTCGACGGTGGCGATGTCCATCGCGATGGTGGTCCGCTTCCGCCGCGGCTCCCAGGGCCAGTTGGCCGACATGCGGCGCGACTACCTCAGCTATCTGTCGCAGACCCGCAAGTCCGCCGCGGAGACGGCGCGGACCCAACGGGACGCGCAGTACTACCTGCACCCCTCCCCCGAGCAGCTGTGGGCGCTGGTCGCCGAGGGCAGCCGGGTGTGGGAGCGGCGGCCGGGCGACGAGGACTTCGCGCATGTGCGCATCGGCCTGGGCCCACAGCCGCTGGCCACCCCGCTCGTCGCCCCGGAGACCGGGCCGGTCGAGCAGCTGGAGCCGCTGACCGCGGGCGCGATGCAGCGGTTCCTCGCCGCGCACAGCACCGTCGGCGACCTGCCGATGGCGGTGTCGCTGCGCGCCTTTTACCACGTCACGGTCAGCGGCGAACCGCAGTCCGTACGGGCCTCGGCGCGCGCCCTGGTCGGCGCGCTGGTCTCGCTGCACTCCCCCGAGGACCTGGTCATCGCGGTGGCCGCGGGCCGGGAGGCGCTGCCGCACTGGGACTGGGCCAAGTGGCTGCCGCACGTGCAGACGTCCGCCGAGGTGGACGGCGCGGGCTCCCGCCGCCTGATCAGCCCCGACCCGCGCGAGCTGGAGGACCTGCTCGCCACCCGGCTGACCGGCCGCCCCCGGTTCCACCCCGGCGGGGCGCCGCTGCTGGACGAGCCGCACATCGTGCTCGTCCTGGACAACCTGTCGCTGCTGCCGGACTCGGTGCTCGCCAACCCGGAGGGACTGCAGGGCGTCACGGTGGTCGAGGTGGTGGCGGGCGAACTCACCACGGGGGGCGGCGACCTGTCCGTCGTCGTACAGCCCGGCGCCCTGCGCCTGGACTCCGGGCACGGCATGGTCTACGAGGGCGTCCCGGACGCCCTGTCGTACGAGTCCGCCGAGGCGCTGGCCCGGCAACTGGCGCCGCTGCGCATGGCCTCCGGTGGCGACGACGACCAACCGCTGCTCGCCAACCTGGAGTTCACCGACCTCCTCGGCCTCGGCGACGCGCAGTCCGTCGACACCAAGCGGACCTGGCGGCCGCGCGCGCTCGCGGAACGGCTGCGGGTGCCGATCGGTCTCGGCGAGGACGGCCGGCCCGTGATGCTGGACCTGAAGGAGGCCGCCCAGGAGGGCATGGGCCCGCACGGCCTCTGCGTCGGCGCGACCGGCTCCGGCAAGTCGGAGCTGCTGCGCACCCTGGTGCTGGGCCTCGCCGTCACGCACTCCTCGG
The DNA here is from genome assembly GCF_056432605.1 of Streptomyces sp. NPDC045022. Taxonomy (NCBI): domain Bacteria; kingdom Bacillati; phylum Actinomycetota; class Actinomycetes; order Kitasatosporales; family Streptomycetaceae; genus Streptomyces; species Streptomyces sp. NPDC045022. The sequence goes on along the minus strand of NZ_JBWKIR010000036.1, from coordinate 47,185 downwards.
AGACCCTGAACTTCGTCCTCGCGGACTTCAAGGGCGGTGCGACCTTCGCCGGCATGGCCCAGATGCCGCACGTGGCGGCGGTCATCACCAACCTCGCCGACGACCTCACCCTGGTCGACCGCATGGGTGACTCGATCCGCGGTGAGCTGAACCGCCGCCAGGAGATGCTCCGCGACGCGGGCAACTACGCCAACATCCACGACTACGAGAAGGCGCGCGCGGCCGGTGCCCCGTTGCAGCCGATCCCCTCGCTGGTCCTGGTGATCGACGAGTTCAGCGAGCTGCTGACCGCCAAGCCGGACTTCATCGAGATGTTCGTGCAGATCGGCCGTATCGGCCGTTCGCTGGGCGTGCACCTGCTGCTGGCCTCGCAGCGCCTGGAGGAGGGCCGTCTGAGGGGCCTGGAGACCTATCTGTCGTACCGGATCGGTCTGCGCACCTTCTCCGCGGCGGAGTCACGCGCGGCGCTCGGTGTCCCCGACGCCTACGAACTCCCGAACGTCCCCGGGTCCGGCTTCCTGAAGTACGGCACGGGCGAGATGGTCCGCTTCAAGGCGGCGTACGTCTCCGGGGTCTACCGCTCGGGCTCGCAGCGCGCGGCACTGGGTGGCGGACCGCTGCCGGTGGACCGGCGGCCCGTGCTGTTCACGGCCACCGAGGTGCCGGTGCACTACACGGCCATCCCGCAACAGCGCCAGGAGTCCCGGCCCGAGGTGGACGAGGCGCTGGCCGACACCGTGCTCGACGTCATCGTGCGCCGGCTCGAGGCGCAGGGCCCGGCGGCGCACCAGGTGTGGCTGCCGCCGCTGGAGAGCCCGCCGTCGCTGGACGCCCTGCTGCCCGGCCTGGCCGCAGTGCAGGGACGCGGCCTGACCCAGCCCGGCTACGAGAGCGCGGGCCGCCTGATCGTGCCGGCCGGCCTGGTTGACAAGCCGTACGAGCAGCGCCGCGACCGCCTGATGCTCGACTTCTCGGGCGCGGCGGGCCACATGCAGATCATCGGCGGCCCGCAGTCCGGCAAGTCCACCCTCCTGCGGACGCTGATCTGCTCCTTCGCGCTCACGCACACGCCGTACGAGGTGCAGATCTACGGCCTGGACTTCGGTGGCGGCGGTATGGCCGCTCTGGACGGCCTGCCGCACGTCGGCGGCATCGCCTCCCGGCTGGACCCGGAACGCGTCCGGCGCACGGTCTCCGAGGTGTACGGCGTCCTCACCCGCCGCGAGGAGTACTTCCGCTCGGCCGGCATCGCCTCGATCGCCGACTACCGTGCCCGCCGCGCCCGGGGCGAGATCTCGGTCACCGACCAGCCGTGGGGCGACGTCTTCCTGGTCATCGACGGCTGGGGCAACTTCCGCACGGACTACGAGGCGCTGGAGTCGGCGGTCCTGGACATCGCCGCCCGCGGTCTCGGCTACGGCATCCACGTCATCATCACGGCGTCGCGCTCGATGGAGGTCCGCGCGAATCTCAAGGACCACCTGATGAACCGCCTGGAGCTGCGCCTGGGTGACGTCATGGACTCGGAGATCGACCGCAAGGTGGCGGTGAACGTCCCCGCGGGCGTCCCGGGCCGCGGTTTGTCCCCCCAGAAGCTGCACTTCATGGCAGCGGTCCCGCGCATCGACGGCCTCACCTCCGACACCGACCTGGCCGAGGCCACCGCGGCGCTGACCACCGAGGTCGGCCGCCACTGGCAGGCGCCTGGCGCCCCCAAGGTACGGCTGCTGCCGCGCCAGCTGGAGGCGGTCCAACTGCCGCCGGGCGACCGCTTCCCGAAGCGGGGCATCGCCTTCGCGCTGGACGAGGAGAACCTGGAGCCGGTGTTCCTGGACTTCGAACAGGACCCGTTCTTCCTGGTCTTCGGCGAGAGCGAGTCCGGCAAGTCCAACCTGCTGCGACTGCTGCTCAAGCAGCTGACGCTGCGGTACGGGGGCGACGAGGCGAAGTTCTTCGTCGTCGACAACCGGCGCTCACTGCTGGACGTCACCCCGTCCACGCACCTGGCGGAGTACATCCCCATGTCCAGCCAGATGGACCACCACATGGCGGCACTGGCCGACCTCATGCAGCGCCGCACCCCGACCGCCGACGTCACCCCGCAGCAGTTGCGGGACCGGAGCTGGTGGCGGGGCCCGCAGGTGTTCGTGGTCATCGACGACTACGACCTCGTCTCCACGTCCAGCGGCAACCCGCTCAGCGGCCTGACCGAGATGCTGCCCTTCGCCCGCGACGTCGGCGTCCGCTTCGTCATCGCCCGCTCCTCGGCGGGCGCGGGCCGCGCCTCCTACGAGCCGTTCATGCAGCGCATGAAGGAACTCGGCGCCCAGGGCATCGTCCTGGCGGGCGACCCGGCGGAGGGCGACATCCTCAACGGCGTCCGGCCCCGGCCGATGCCCGCGGGACGGGGCGTCTTCGTCTCCCGGAAGCGGGGGAAGCCGTTGGTCCAGACGGGGTTGGTGGACGTGGAGTACTGAGAGGCCTGCTCCGCTGGTGACTTGACGACGCTCCCGGTGTGAGGCGGGGGCGTCGTCGATCAGCGCGCTGCCGGCGAGGCGGGCAGCGGGCGGACCAGGGGGCGCGGAGGCGCCCCGGAGCACCGCTCAGAACACCGGGAGCGCGCAGAGGGAACCGGCGCTCGCCGCGAAGACGCGATTGCCGTCGGCTGCGAAGGCCACCTCATCGTTGCCGCCCTCGAGTTCATAGGACCAGACTTCACGCGCCGCGTCCTTGCTCATGGTCCTCACAGTGGAGTCGTCCAGCAGCCACACGCCGTTGCCCTGCACGAGAACGGGCTGGTCATTGCTGCTCAGTGCCACCCCACCGTCCCACTGCCGCTTTCCGTCGCGGACGTCGAAGCCGTACGGGTGGCCGTAATCGTCGCTGGCGCAGGCATAGAGCAGGTCGTCGTGGACGCTGGGGCGGGACCACTCGTAGTTCTCGCTGTCGTAGTAGTGCTTCATCGTCTGTGACCACAGCTGCTTGCCGTCCGAGATCCTGCGCCCGGAAAGCGCCTTGCCGTTGAGATAGACGACGCCGTCCCGGACCGCCGGGAAGAGGTACCGCTCCTTCGCCAGGTCGCGGGCAGTCCACTCAGTGCGTCCGGTCCGCGTGTTCACGGCCATGGCATGCCCTGTGGTCGTGGTGACGACCAGCCTTCCTCGGTGCGCGGCGGACCTGGGCAGGACCTTGTTCCGGAAATCCTCCGGTAGCGGGGCGGTCCAGCGGATTCCGGCGTCGGAGCGGCCCACAGCCCGCAGTCTCTGGCCCTTCGTCAGCAGGTAGACCGCATCCGCGTCCGCGGTCAGCAGCATCTTGGCGTCGGCCTTCGCGGTCCACTTGGGCTCTCCGGTCGACGGGACGAAGGTGTGCAGTGTGCCGTGGTCGTCGGCGGCTACGAGCAGCCGGTCGGAGAGCGAGAGGTAGCGGCACGTCATCTGCATCGCCGAAGCGTTCCAGCGGCGCTTGCCGTCCACGACGTCGAGAGCCACCACACCGGTGATGGGGCTGCCCACGATGACGACGTCCCGTATCGGCAACGGCGCCGGCGACATGCGGCTCGACACGGCGGCCGCTTGCCACAGGGGTTTGGGTGAGCCCCCGATGATGTAGTCGCCCTCGTCGGCAGAGAGCAGGCGTGCCGTCGGTGTCTTCACGGCGGGCGGGTAGCTGAACAGGTCGCTGCGGTGCCGGTCGCTCCCGCTGCCGCGAAGCAGCCACCAGCCTGTCCCGGTACCGGCGGCCGCGAGTACGGCTCCACCGGCCGCGATACCGGTGAGCAGGAGCCGCCTGCTCGGTCCCGTCCCCGTCTCCGCCGTGGGCAGCATCGGGGCGGTGAGATTCCGTACCTCACGCTCACGCTCCCTGACCGCGTCCGCCACGGGCCCGCGCTGCCATACCGCGTCCGCTTTCCTCGGCCCGGCGAAGACGGTGGCGATCTGTTCCGGAGTGGGCCGGACCGCCGGGTCCTTGGCCAGGCAGGGCGCGATCAACGCGTGTTGCTCGGGGGTGATGCCGTGCCAGTCGGGCTCGCCGTGCACGACCTCGTACTGGACCGCCGCGACATGCGCGCCCGAGAACGCGCGGTGGCCGGTGGCCGCGTAGACGAGGACGGCGCCGAGCGAGAAGACGTCGGCCGCGGGGGTCACTCGCCGGCCGAGGACCTGCTCCGGGGCGCCGTACCCCGGAGTGACCGGGATCTGGCCGGTGGTGGTGAGGGTGAGGCCGTGTTCGGGGCGCGCGATGCCGAAGTCGATGATCCTCGGACCGGCCGCGGTGAGCACGATGTTCGGTGGCTTGAGGTCACGGTGCACAAAGCCGGCGGCATGGATGTCGCGCAGGGTGCGCGCGACCGACGCGCCCAGGGCACGCAGCTTCGGGGCGTCGAGCGGCCCGTGCCAGTCCACGATCTGGTCGAGGGTGGGTCCGGCGAGGAACTCGGTGGCGATCCACGGCCGTCCGCCCTCGGTCCGGGCGCCCAGCACCGCCGCCACACCGGGGCTGCGGACGGCCTGCGCCGCCAGCGCCTCGCGTACGAACCGCTGGGCGAGGCCGGCGTCGTGGGCGAGTTCCGGGCGGAGCACCTTCACGGCGGCGACGGTGCCGGCGTGGTCCTGGCCGACGTACACCTTGCCCATGCCGCCCTCACCCAGCACGCCGAGCAGCCGGTACGGACCGAGACGGATCGGGTCACCGGTCTCCAGGGGTCTCATCGCTGATCGCTCTCTCTTCTCACCGGACGGCTCACTGCAGCGGGAAGGCCGCCAGGAAGCCGCCGCCCTGCGCGATGACCGCCTTGGCGTTCTCATGGGCGATGAAGCGGTTGCCGGTGGTCCTGAATGAATGCGCCGGGCTGCGGGACGAGAGGTCTACGGCCCACAGCCTGGACTCGCGTCTGCTGTATGCGTACTCGGCGCCGATGACGGGGGCGGCGTTCAGATCGGCTTTCGCCCCCTGCCCGCCCTTCTCCTCCCACTTCACCCGGCCGCTTGCCGGGTCGAACGCGACCAGCCCGAGCCCCTTCTCGACCGCGTACAGCGTCCCGTCCTTCAGCGCAGGCAGCCCATAGGTGCGCCCTGGCCTGGTGGACCCGGTGTCCCAGGCCACTGCTCCGTCACTGAGCCGCAGGGCGCGGAGCCTGCCGGCACCCACATAAAGACGGTGATCATCGGCTGTCAGAGGCTGCTGCACACGGCTCGCCCTGATCCCGTCGAGCGGACGGTCCCAGCGGACGGTGCCCTTCCCGGTGTCGCGCACGACAGCGTGCACGGTGCCGTCGTTGGCTTCCTGAAGAGCCACGAGGTGACGCCCCACGACGGAGCCGGACAGAAAGTAGAGCCGGACGGAACCCGGCCGCCGGGCCGGTAGCGGTCTCGTCCACAGCAGCTTGCCCGCGACGATGTCGAAGGCGAACAGATACCAGGTCTGGGCGGCCGAGAAGGTGGTGTCGACGTACTTTCCGCGGCCTGCCGCCACATAGGCGACGCCGTTCGCCGTGCACACCAGTTGGTCCGCCACCAGCTCCCCGTTGAACTCGTTCAGGGACACCCTGGGATCGGCCGGCTCGCCGGTGAGAAGGTCGATCGAGGTGAGGAGCAACGGATCCCCGCCGGCCTTGCCGCTCGCGCGGTCGTCCGATGGGCCCAGACCGAGCAGACGCTTACCGTCGCTCGCGACCTCCCAGTCGCTGTCCATCAGACTCAAGGACCACTGCCGGCGCCCCGTCTGCGCCACCACCCCGGTCAAGTCGGTCGCCACGGTCACCACCATGTTGTCCACTACGTGGAGCTGCCCCTGGGGCATGACCTCCGCGAAGAGGTCGTCCTGGCGGAGCTGGATCTGCCAGATGGAATCCAGCTGCTTCTTGGGCAGCAGGCTGTTGCTCGGTCCGGGGGTGGGCTCCGGCTTCGCCCCTCCGGCTCCCCGGGTCAGGGCCCACGCCCCGGCACCGGCCGCCGTCAGCCCCGTTGCCGCGCCCGCCCCCGTGAGCAGCAACCGCCGACGGGGCCACCGGGCGGTTGCCGCCGCCGGTACCGTCTCCGGCGCGTCGACCGGAGCCGGCAGCCGCTGCGGAGTGAACTGCCAGACCTCGGCCGCCCGCCGCCCGATGTCGGCCAGCAGGGCGTCCGGCAGGTGATCGGCGAACTCCCCCGCGCCGTCGTGCAGTTGGTCGGCGAGCCGGCCTGTCGTCGGCCGGCGGAAGGGGTTCTTGTCCAGGCACTGCGCGAGGACGGGCACCAGGCTCTCGGGCACGCCGGTCAGGTCGGGTTCGGTGTACTGCACCCGGTACAGCAGGTCGGCCGCCTGGCCATGGCCGAAGGGCGGGCGCCCCGTGGCGGCGAAGACGAGCAGCCCGGCGAGTGCGAACACGTCACCCGCCGCCGAGTGCTCCTGCCCGCTCGCCTGCTCGGGCGACATGAAGGCGGGGGTGCCGACCGCGACCCCGACCCGTGTGAGGTGCTCGTCCCCGGCCGCGCGGGCGATGCCGAAGTCGATGACCTTCGGGCCGTAGGCGGTGACGAGGACGTTCGACGGCTTCAGGTCACGATGGACGACGTCGGACGCGTGCAGCTGTCCCAGTGCCCCGCACAGCGCGGCTCCGAGCGCCCGTGCGGTCCGCTCGGGCAGCGGACCGCACAGCTCGACGGCGTCGTCCAGCGGCGGCCCGAGCACGTACTCGGTGGCCAGCCAGGGCGTCTCGGCCCGGGCGTCCGCGTCCACGACCCCCGCGCCGAACCGCTCCCCCACGACCCGTGCCGCGTCGGTCTCCAGCCGGAACCGGGTGCGGGAGGCGGGGTCGGAGGCGATGCGGGCGTGCATCGTCTTCAGCGCGACGGTACGGCCGCCCGCGGTGCGGGCCAGGTAGACGGTGCCCATACCGCCGCTGCCGAGGCGGGCGACGGGCCGGTAGGGGCCGATCGCGTGAGGGTCGTCGTGGGTGAGAGGGGAAGGCATGCCGTCGTCAGTTCGGATAGGAGGTGGATACGGCCTCGACGGCGATCTCCGCCGTGAGGACGGCCGCCGACTGGTGCGCGAGAGCGGCGATCACACGGCCGGGGAGCCAGCCGGGGGTGAGGAGGGTGGTGGGGCCCGCCACGGTCTCGTCGGCCAACGACTCGATCAACTCGGTCAGTTGGGGACGAGCGCCGGGATCGCGGGTGAGGCACCTGCCGATGACGTTACGGAAGGCGGCCGGGAGTTCGTCCCGCTCCGGAGTCGTATGACCCGTGGCGGCGTACGCGAGCGTCGCTCCGAGGGCGTACACGTCGCCCAAGGGGCGCGGGCGTCCACCGGATGCCTGTTCCGGCGGCAGGCTGCCCGCTTCGAGGCCGGGCAGCCCGGAGCGGGGCGTACCGTCCGGGGCGGCGGCGCGGACGGCGCCGAAGCAGGAGAGCCGGGGGCCGTCGGCGGCGAGCAGGACGGCCGCGGGAGACACACCCGCGAAGGCCAGGCCCTGGCCGTGCAGGATGGCCAGGGTCTCGGCGAGGGCCACGCCGAGCGCGCGCACCGTCCGCTCGGGCAGCGTCCCGCCGTGTACGGCGAGGGCCGTCGGCAACGGGAGGACGGGCAGATAGGGGCGGGCGCACCACGCGGCCTCGCCGGGGGCGGCGAGGGCCGTGGCGGGCGCGGCGCAGGGGCCGAGGAGGTAGCGGGAGCCTTCGGCTTCCGCGAGGAAGCGCTGAGGATCACCGCCGGAGAGCGGTAGGGAGAGCAGGACGGTGTGCTGACCGTCGGCGCTGCGGGCGATGTACCGGCGCTCGGGAACGGGCACCTTGGTACGGGGATCGTCCAGTGCGGTGATCAGGGTGTACGGGCCCACTCTCCGCCTCGGCGCGACGGCTCTGCCCGGTCCCGGCCCGCCGGCGGCCACGCCCGTGGCGCCCTCTGTGGCATGCATTCCCTGTCCCGCGTCTTGTTCGCTCCGCTGTGGCCGTCGGCACGGCGGTGTCCGTCCGGGGCTCCGCTGTGGCAGTTCGGCACGGCGGCGCCCGTCCGGCAAGGCAGTGGCCGTCCGGCACGACAGTGGCCGTGCACGACAGCGTCCCGTCCGGCACGACAGTGGCCGTGCACGAGAGCGTCCCGTCCGGCACGACAGTGGCCGTCCGGCACGACAGTGGCCGTCCGGCACGACAGAGGGTGGGCACCTCCCGTGCGTGCCCACCCCGCTGCCGTGCTGTGCCGGTCGGTCCGGCCGGCTTGTGAAGCCGACTTACATGAAGTAGCTGGCGGCCTTCCGGTCGCCGCCCTGGTAGTCACCGCCGGCCGCGTGCACGACCTTGCCGATCTGGACCAGGGCCTCGTGGATGCCCTTGGCCTCGCGGTCCCAGGCGGCCTGCTGCTCGGTGTACGCGTTGTGGGCCTCGCCCTCCCACATGCTGGCGACGCCGGCGACCTTCTGCTTGATGGCCTCGAGGCCCTCTTCGAGCCGCCGCGCGTGGTTGGCCAGCTGGGTGGCGGTCTCGTCGAGGCTGCCGTAGGAGACCTCGAGCTCGCCGCTGTTGTTCACGCCCATGATTACTCCGTTGCTGAGAAGTGGTGGCCTGGTGGGGATCAGTAGCTGGACAGCGCCGAGTGGGCGCCACCGAGGTCGACGTCGATGCTCGCCACCTGCGAACGGACCTCGTCTTCCGTGCCGTCCTTGATCTTCCGGGTGGTGCTCATGGCCTCGATGAACTTGGCGAGGATGTTGCCGATCTTGACCATGCGCTCGTTGATCTCGGTCTGCTTGGTGTTGAAGGCACCGGCGCCGATGCCCTTCCAGTTGCCCTCGAGGCTGTCGATGAGGGCCTGGAGTTCCTTCAGCTGACCCTTGATGCCCTCGAAACGGTGCAGAAGCTCCTTTTCGAGGACGACAATGTCCTTGTCACTTACCTTCTGACGCCCTGTCGCCATTGCGATGCCTTTCTTTGTGAACTGACCTTGCCCTGTGCTGAGTCATGAGTCAGGCATCAGCACTGATGGCAAGCGGACCTCTGCTCGCTCGGCGAGGGAGCAGGTATGCGGGAGACCGCTCAGGCGTTACGACGTGCGCGCAGCACGGCGAAACCGGCGCCTCCGATGATGAGTACGGCTGCTGCGGCGCCGATGATCACCCAGGTCTGGGTGCTGCCGCCGGAGTCGGTGTCCTTGGCGGCGGCGGAAGTGGGGCCGCTGGCGGAGCCGGCCTCCTTCGTCGGCTTGCCGGACGGGGACTTGGCCGAGGGGCTCGGAGTCGTCGACACGCCGCCGTTCTCCTTGGCGAGGGGGTCGACGTCGGCCGGGCCCGGGTCGATGTCCTTGTTGATGAGCACGCGCCGGGGGCGGACGCCGCCGTAACCGAGGTACTTGCTGGGCTCGCTCTTCGGCCACGAGCGGCCGGCCGTGTTGATGAGCGTCCGCAGGACCTGGTTGCCCGTCCAGTCCGGGTGTACGGACCAGACGAGGGCGGCGGAGGCGGAGGCAATAGCTGCGGCGGGGCTGGTGCCCTGGCTGTCGCAGTACTCGGTGAACTTGCCGTCACACCACGAAGGGACGCTCAACCCCGGAGCTGCCAGATCCACATAGTTCCCGTATGTGGAGAACTTGCCCACCGTGCCGGACTTGTCAATCGCGGCCACACCGATCGCGTAAGGGTAAATGGCCGGGTAATCCGGCGTGTTCCCCTTGTTTCCCTCGTTACCGATGGAGACGAACATCAGCTTGCCTTTGGACGCCGCGTACTTCATAGCGGACTTGACGTCGTCATCGGGAGCCGGTCCACCATAGGACATGTTGATGATCTTTGCATCGCTGTCGGCGGCTGCCCGTACCGCCTCAGCCTCGTCAGGCGTCTTACTGATCTCAGCGCCCTGCAAGTCCCCCAGATCAACACGGAAGGGAATAATCTTGGCACCGGGGGCAAGCCCCTTGATGCCACCGCCAGCTCCCGTCCCCGCGATGATCTCAGCCATAGAGGTGCCGTGCCCGTCATTGTCATGGGTGACGTGGTACGCCACGGACTTGGGGACATCACCGACCAGCACTTGGCCTTTGAGGGAGGAGGTTGCCGGATTGACCCCGCTGTCGATGACGGCGACTTTCACCCCCTTGCCCGTGCTGATCTTCCAGATGTCATCAACGCCCATCGCGTCCAGGTACCACTCCTTGGACTGAACGTCGACCGCAGCGGCTTCCGGTGCAAGCGTCGCCGACGTGATGACGAGAGCACCGAGTGCCGAACACACGGCAGACAGGCGCCGTGCATTGCGCCTCCTCAGGAGGGCCACCCTCGTGCCGTGCCGGCCGATCCCTGGCTTCATGCCTGTCTACGTCCTCGCTAGTGTTCAGTCGCTCTTCTGTGGCACATCGCGCCGCTTCTGCGACGGGTGGCGCTGTTCCTTCTCGGCAGTCCCACCGGTACGGCCGGCCTCAGCACCAGGGGCCTGACGGCCGCCCACCGCACCGCGACCGAGCCCCACGCCGCTGGACTCAGGGCCCTTCGCGGAGTTATGGGGCGCACCGATGACACCCTCGGGATTGCTCGCCGAGCGCAGCGCCGCCTGGCCCGCGCCGGGTTCGGCCTTCGCCGTAGGAGCGCCGACGACGCCTCGCTGACCGATGGCGCCCTTCTGCGGCCTGGAGGAGGCCGGTTCCTCGGCGCCGACGACCATACCGCGCGGGACACGGGGGTTGGTGGTCACTCCGGACGTACGGCCCGTGACGGGCTTACCGCCCACGACACCGTTGCGCGCCGGAGCGGTGGGACCAGTCGTTCCGGCACGTCCGCCAGGCGTGTTGGTGGGCCTAGGCGTTCCGCCGGTGACGGCGCGCCCCATGGGCGAACGTCCGGCCTGAACAGGCCCCCGCGCGCCCGGCTGACCCGCCGGGGTCGCGCGTCCCACAGCACGAGCGGCCTGTCCCGTCGGGCCTTGCGGCGCTCGACCACCGGGCACGGAACGCCCTGCCTGACCCATCGGGCTCTGCGGAACGCGACCGCTCGAGACGGTACGCCCCGTCTGACCCCCGGGCCCCTGAGACACTCGACCGCCCCCGGTGCGCCCCTGTGCGGTCACGGGGGGCCGACCCGTCGGCCCGTAGCCGGGAGTGCGACCCGAGGTCGGCGCGACAGGAGGCGCCATCGGCCCCGTGGGGAGCGGAGGCATCGGCCCACCCCCACCACTGGTGGTCGGCGAAGTGGGCACTGGGGCGCTGGGCGGTGTGGTGGGCGCCTGGGGAGGCAAAGTGGTCGTGGTGTTGATTTCCGTACCGACATCGTGGCCGGAAGGCGCGCTGGGCTGGTGAACTTCCTGCGGGGGTGAAACGTGTCCGCTTGTAGGCGGAACGTGCCCGTTGCCCCCTGACCCGTTCGACGTAACCGTACTGGCGTGACCCATCCCAAGATCGTCTCGAGCCGCAGCAGTGGGTGCCGACGACGCCCCAGAACCGTACTGGCTCCTTTGGTCGTCAGAGCCGGAGCGGGCCTTCGGTACTCCGACGTCCGTGATGGGCTTGAGCGGCGTCGGCTCCTTCTGCGTACTCAGGTCCGTCGCCGCGACCTTGTAGTACGAGGCCAACCGGTTCATCTGGTTGATGGCCTCTTGCCGGTTCTTCTCTGCCTTCACCGCGGCCGCGTAGTCCGGGTTGCCGTCGACCTGCTTGGCCTTGGGCAGCTCGGTGGGCAGCTTCCGCTCGTGTGCCGGCCGGTTGTCCCTGGGCGGCATGGAGACGCGTGCGGAGGCGAGGCCGGTGGCCGCTACGGAAATGTGCGTGCCGGCTTCATCGGCGTAGCCCGCCAGGCCATGGGTGTAGTCGATGAGCGACTGTGTCCAGTCATGGAAGGCATCGGCACCCGTGCCCTCCCAGTCGACCTTGAGGTGCTGCTCCAGGTCCGTCGCCGCCTTGCGGATGGCCTTGCCGGCGTCGAACAGGGACTTGCTGGTCAGTTCGAGATGCTCGGGATTGGCATGCTCGACCAGGTCGATCATGTCGTTGAGGTCGTGGTCCTCGAAGTTCGTCGATCCGACGAGGTTGACCCGGACGCCATTGCCGAAGAACGGCATGTGTGCCAGTACGTTCTGTGCTGTCGTGATGGGCGCGACCTGCTGGCCGACCTCTTTGTCGACGGCCTGCACATTGGACTTGTACTCGGGTTTCTGCTTCCAGTCGTCGCTCACGAGAGCCCCGTCCCCATCGACTTGCCGTTGCCGCCGTGCTTCGGGTCCGGTGTCACGGTCTTGCCGCCGTGTTCGGACCCGTGCTTGTCAGCGGCACCGGCCTTCTTCACTTCCTCCTGGTACTGCGCGTCGAGCTGCATCCGAATCTGCCAGAACCGGCGCCGAACCTCGTCCTCGGTCCCGTCGTAGGTGGCATCCGCCGCATGCGAGGCGAGCTTCAGAGCCTCGATGTGCAGTCCCAGAGTCTTCGAAAGGTGAGTGAGGCGCGCGTGGACGGTCTCGTACGCCGTGTGCAGGTCACCGGCCTCGTCGAACGGAGCGTTCGTGCCACCGAAGGACGACCGGCTGAGCGACTGCTGCGCGATCTTCGACGGGCCGCCGTGCCCGCCCTCGAAGTCGGACAGAGCGTCGTCCAGTTTGCCCTTGAACTCCTGCAGCGCATCGACGCCACGCCTCATGCCCGAGCCGCCACCGTTGGCCACCGCGACCCCTTCCCCGTTTCCCCGTTGGTACAGCTGGACAGACCGAGCGGCACAGAGCCGCACGCCCGATCTATCGCAGACCACTGTAGTCACTGTGTAAATCGAGGCCAACTGAACTCTGCGACGGTTCAGTTGCGATGGTGTCCCGAAGCGACCGACTCACGACCACCGGAGACCGGTAAGGCGGTCAATAAGGACAGAAGGACCCCGGCACCTGCGCAGAAGCTTCACATGCGCGCGGAGGGCAGGGCGCCAGAGACTCTCCAGGGGAAAACTTTGCAACTACAAAACCTTACCCGGGAAGGGCGAGACCGACGTTGCCGAACAGTTCGGGCCGGACGCACCTCCCCCGGATTTCCACGCTCGGCACGTCACACACTGCGGACATGGCACGGATTTTCCTCAGCACGGGTTGCTAGCTTGGCGCTGCACCGGTGTATCCACGGGGGAGGAGCCCTTCCATGGCATGGGACGAGTGGGAGCAACTCAAGGCTCAAGCAGCCGGGCAGCAACCGACCCACATGCGGCTCAACCAGGTTCCAGTCGACGGCGGGAGCGGAGGCTCCGGAGACCTCGTGGTCCACCAGGACGACCTGGGCGCTGTCGGACACGAGGCCAACATCCTTTACGACGACGGGAAGAGCCAGGCCAACGTCGCGGCCGCCGGGGCCGGCAGCGGCAGTACCGGCTCCACCATGCAGGCCGCTGCCACGCTGAAGTCACACGGGTTCCAGACCGGCGGCGCCCTGGAGACCACCGTCGAGATGTGGACCTCCCAAGTGAAGTCCGTGCTGCAAGCGTGTGCCCACATCTCCGACCACCTGGACCACACCCAGAAGCTCCACTCACAGGACGACGCCACGATCGGTGCCGTGCTCCGCGGCCGTGACGGCTCAGCAGTGTCGGTGTCGCGGCTCAACGAGTACTTCAAGTAGGAGAACCTCCGATGGCTCTTACGTTCACCGACCTCATCGAGGTCGACCTCGCCAAGCTCGCCACCGCAGTGTCGGACTGGAAGAAGACCGTAGACGGGCTTGAAGAAGTCTGCGGAGGACGCCCGCACGGGGATGCAGGCCAAGTCGGACTCCGCCCGGTGGGCCGGCGTCAATGCGACGGTGACGCGGGAGTTCGTCACCAAGACGGCCAAGGAGGTCTCGGACCTCCACACCGAGGCGAACAGCATCTACCAGGTCCTCGAGGACGGGCACACCGAACTCGCCTCACTGCAGCAGCAGATCAAGGCGGCCGTCCAGGACGACGCCCCGAAACAGGGTGTCCGTGTCGAGGACATCGGCGACGGTAAGGTCCGCTGCTTCTTCCCTCACATCCGCGGTGACAGTGACGAACGCACCCAGGACCAACTCGACCAGAAGCAGGAGTTGGAGGACCGGATCAACCGGATCGTCGCCCACGCCGCCGAGATCGACGCCTCGGTCGCCCGGGCGCTGGCCAAGAGCCACGGGAACGATCCCTACAACGCCGGCCACAGCAAGTACGAGTCCTTGAACGACGCCGAGGTCGAGCGTGCCGTAGAGCTGGCGCGCAAGGGACACAAGATGTCCGACGCAGAACTGCGCGAGCTCAACGAACTGCTGCGTTTCAACTCTGCTGAGAAGGACGGGGAGTTCGCCACCGAGTTCTACCAGGGGCTCGGTGGGCCTGAGAAGGCGCTGCAGTTCTACGCCGAGATGTCGATCGACGGCACCGGCGCGGACGCGACCAAGACCCGGCTCAACGGGGTACAGGACCTGCAGAAGGTCATGGGGTACACGCTCGCCACCGCCACAGACCCGGACCATGCGCACCACCTGTCCGACAACTGGGGCGCAGAGTTCCGGCGCCTCGGCACCCAGCAGATCGGCTGGGAGAAGGGACAGTGGAACAAGCCGTACGGCTACCAGGTGCTCGGTGGTCTGCTGCGTAACGGCAACTACGACTCCCGGTTCCTCAACCCCATCGCGGAGCACATCACCCAGCTCCACAAGAAGGATCCGTACTTCTTCCTGTCGAACAAACCGACAGGCACCCCGGACACCTACGGCTTCAACCCCTCCGGCAAGCTCGGCACCGGCAACGAACCGCTCAGCAGCGTCCTGGAGGCGCTGGGACACAGTCCCGAGGCCTCGGAGAAGTTCTTCAGCCAGCCACCGACCCCATACAACGAGGACGGTACGGTCAAGAAGGACGGCAAACTGGGCTTCGACTCGTATCTCGACCTACTCACCGACAAGGACTTCGAGTGGACGGCGGATACGAACAGCGCGAACGTTCTTGCCGACGAGGACAAGGCAAAGACGATCATGGGCTACGGCCCTGACGCCCTCGGTCACGCCTTGGAGGCGGCGACCACCGGCCTGCCCTATGGAAGCGACGCCGTGTCGCCGCCTCATTCCGGGGAGGCAGCGGAGATCTTCCACAAACTCGTCGAGCGCTACGGATCCGACCCCACGGACCTGGACGACTCCCCGCTGCGTGACAGCCTTGGAAACATCACCGCCGACTACATGCGGGACGTGCAGGGGGCTTTCATGGGCGACGGGGGCGCAGTGGTGGGAACCCATGGGGCCAGTGCTTACCTCGGGGACTTCGACGTGAAGGACAACCCGGAAGGTCTCACGCCCGGTGTGCTCAAGAACTTCTTGGGCGCTGTCGGGAAGGACCCCGATGCCTACGGGGCCATCATTACTTCTCAGGAGTCGGTGACCACCGATCTCGTCAATGATGCGTTCCATAATGCCGACAAATACAAGGAGCTGGCTCCGGAGATCGCCAACCGGGTGAACCCCGGTGGCGAGATCGCCGGCATCATGGCGGAATCCCGCACCCAGGCCGTCGTTGACGAAAAGATCGCCGAGGACGCTGAATTCAACGAAGGCGTCGCCACGGCCGACAAATGGGCCGGGCGCATCATCGGCATGGGCATCGGCAAGATTCCAGTGGGCGGCGAGGTGGCCGGCTGGGTGGTGGAGGACATCCAGGAATCGGTCGTGGAGAACTTTACGAGGGATTCCAGTCCCGACGCCTTGAAAGATCGGGATGCGTTCCTCGAGCAGCAGCAGGCCAGCTCGGCACAAGCAATCTACGATGCCACGTACACGGCCGCCAAGGAAGCCGGCTATGACGATGCGAATGCGCAGAGCCAGGCTACGGCCGCCAGGCGAGAGATCGCGGACTCCTACGGCCTGGGACGGCAGAGAGCAGGGAAGTAGAGCCCGTGAATGCGACTGGAAAGCCGAGCCGACCAGCCCTGCTGTGGGTTGTCCTGATCATCGTGGGGGCCCTCGCTGTGGTCGGCGTGGTGGTCTGGCAGATGTGGCCGTCCGAAGAGACCGCCGTCGCGGTACCGGCGCGTGTGTGCGATGACGCTCTTTCGGGGGCGGACGTAAAAGCACTCTTGCCCGAGAAGGGCAAGCCGTTCTCAGAATGGCATACCGGTGTCTTCAACCCGGAGAGCGGGTATGCCAAAAAGGAGCCCGGGACATGCAAAGTGTACGGCGGAGGTAAGTCGGTGGCGATCGAGCAAAGCCTCTATTACGGGTCGGACTACACCATGAAGGATGTGGTTCGCGACGCCAGTGCCGCAGGCGCCACTCGGATCACCCTCGGTGAGGCCAAGGGGTTCCACGAGGGAGACACCACTTCCCTCTTTCTAAACTGCTCTTCCAAGCAGGATGATACGAAGGCGTTGGTGGAGGTCGACATCACGTACCAGAAGACGACAGACCGGGCGGCGATCCAGAAGATGGCCTCGCTCGCAGCGGACACTCTTCGACTCGAAGCCCGGAAGCTGTGGACTTGCGACGGCGCGGACAACCTGCCCAACGGCACTCCGCTGGTCGGCTGAGCCGGCTGCGAGGCCCACACGTTGATCACCCGGTTCAGACTGTCGCACATCGGCGGCGCGGCGCTCGCATTGATTCTGCTCGCGGGGCTGGCCTACGCCTTCGGGGTTCCGCCGTTCAAGGGAGAGGCAAAAGGTGAGATCAAGACCGGTGACGTGTGCAGGACTCTGGGGAACTCGTCCAGCTCGGCTGCCGCGCTGAGGCGGATCCTGCCCGACAAGTCCTCCTACTCGTTCGACGACGCCATTACCGACGCGCGTACTGACGACATGGACGACAGCTACGCGACGTCCTGTTTCGTTGAGGCGACGGAAAGCAACTCGTCGCGGCCACGGCTGAGATGCTGCAATACGACCATGCCGATGAATGGGTGAAGGACGTGGTCGAGGAGTCCGTGCCGGCCTCCTCGGTGAAGCCGTTCAGCGCCGGCGACAAGGCGGTCGCTTCGGACAAGGTTGCCGCCATCTACGTTCCCTGCGTCGCTCGCGGCTCCGGCCAGCATCTCAGCGTCGTCGTACAGCTGAAACAGCCCGGAAGCGCCGGTGAGGAGCAACTGCGAGAAGGGCTGATCTCCCTCGCCCGGAACGCCGCGCTTTTCGTACACCAGAAGGCGAAGTGCGACGCGCCGTCCAAGGTGATGCAATGAGCGCGGCTCGGCGAGTTGCGACAGCCATCGCGGTTTGCATCCTCGATGCGAAGCCGAGACGCAGTCAGACGGCGCCCATGGAAATCGGAGAGTAGCAAGCATTGCGATACTCATCGTATGGCCTTCCGTGGGGTGTCGCGCGCGTTGCCGCACTGACAGCAGTCGGCTGCTCCACCGAAAAGCCGAAGCAGGAGTTCACCGTTCCGGAGGCGCTGTGTGGCGTGTCTGTCCCCGACGGAGGCTCTCTCTCGGCTGCTACCGGCATCGGGAAAGCGTCTCGCGGTCGAACGTACCGGGGATTTGAGTGAGGGTTCCGCACTGTGCGCTGTCAAGGTGGACGCGGAGAAGGTCCGCAGGAATCAGCCATGCCGCCGGCGCTCAGTGGAACTCGGAGAGTAACGGAAATTGAGACAGAGGACTCTGGCCTCGTTGCTGGCCACGGTTGTCCTGGCTGCTTCAGCCGGGTGCTCATCGGACGGCCAGAAAAGGGAGTTCGCGATTCCCAAGGATCTGTGTGGTGTCGCCGTTCAGGCCGGCCCGCTCACTCGTCTCCTGCCCCCCACGGGCAAGAGCCTGGAGCTCAAGGAAGCGACTCCCTCGGCTCAGTCCGTCACCACATGCGAAGTGACGGTCGACGGTGATGTGGTGCTCACCGTCGAGAGAGAGCGCATCAAGGCCGGCCGCTCCGCGTGGATCATCGCCTCGTACGATCACGGCATTGGTCACGTGAAGTCCGGTGACGGCGGTTCCATCGCGTACGTGGGCAGAGCGGCAGTCTCGGTTGTTCCGTGTCCCCGCAAGGGGGACCGGCAGGAGGCCGTCAGCACGTACATCAGAACGCTGAAGCCCGGGCGTCAGGGCGAGTCGGCCATGCGGCAGTTGATTCGGGGATACACCGCGTCGCTGAAGTCGCTTCAGCCCTGCCGGACAGGGTCCTGAGGGCGGGAAGCCGAAGGTCGTTTTCTCGACGCGCCCTATGCCTGGGGCCAGGGGGTCATCCCCGGCCCCCCAGAGCCCGCCGCCGTCGCCGTGCGTCCCGTAGGGCCACCGCTCCTCCGCCGAGGCCCGCGACCAGGACCGCTACGGCGACGGCCACGTACGTGGCGATGCGGGCCGTGCGTTCCTGGGGGGTTTCGCCGAGGGTGAGTTTGGCGGGGGTGGGGGCCTCCGCATGGGTGAGGCCCGCGTCGGAGTGGGGGGACTCGATCGGGTGATCGTCCTCCGTCAGCGCGCGGACCGGGTCCACCACGCCCCAGCCGACCAGGCGGTCGTGGCCGTCGATGGAGCGTTCCGCCGTCTGCTCGATCTGGGCCACGACCTCCCGGGCCGTCCACTTGGGGTGCTTGGCCTTGATCAGCGCGGCCACGCCCGCCACGTACGGGGCGGAGAAGCTGGTGCCGTTGTCGGTGCAGTGGCCGCCCTTGGGGACGGTCGAGATCATGTCGACTCCGGGGGCGGCGACACCGACGAAGTCGCCCGACTGGGAGAAGGCCGCGCGTTCGTTGTTGCGGTCGGAGGCGGCTACGGCGAGGACTCCGGCGAAGGAGGCGGGGTACGTCTTCTTGACGTTGCCGCCGAGACCGCCGTTGCCCGCCGAGGCGACCACGACGATCCCGTTGTTCAAGGCCTCGTCGATCGCGTTCTGCAGCTTGTCGTCCGGTGGTACGGCGTTCGCCGTGTCCTGGGAGATGTTGATGACCTGGGCCTTGGCCCTGATCGCGTGCTTGACCGCGTCGGTGAGGGTGTCCGCCGTGCCGTGGCCTTCGGCGTCGTTCTGCTTGATCGGGATGATGGTGGCCTCGGGGGCGAGGCCGACGAAGCCCGTTCCGTTCATGGGGCGGGCGGCGATGATGCCTGCCACCCGGGTGCCGTGGCCGACCGTGTCGGTCGTACCGGACTTGTTGCCGCGCTCGATCGGCTGGCCCTTCTTGTCCTTGGAGGGCAGGAGGTTCGTGCCGAGGGACGCGTCGACGGCCTTGGTGAGTTGCGGGTTGGCCGTGTCGACGCCCGTGTCGATCACCGCCACCCGCACGTTCTTGCCCTTGGACTGGCTCCACAACTCGTCCAGGTTGACGCGTTGCAGGGCCCAGGGGGTGCCGGTGTACTTGTGGTTCTTCTTGGAGAACGTGCACTGTTCGGAGGTGGAGTCCGCCGCGGCCGGCGGCGCCGACAGCAGGGTGGCCGCCAGCAGGGTGGCGGCGGTCGCCGCCAGGGTCGTACGGGTCCGGAGCACGGAGCGCATCGGCGTCCCCCTCACGAGCCCTGCGGCTGGCGTGCCGCCGAGGTCGACAGGCGGGGGCCCGTCGGCAGGAACTTCGACCACGCCGCCGGGATGGGCGCCGCGGTGACATCGGCGTAACCGAGCCGGGTCTGCGCCAGCTTGGCCTCCTGCTGCAGTTGCTTGCGCTGCTTGGCGGAGACACCGATGCCCTTGTCGTCGGTGGCGCTGTCGTCGTTGGACTGGAGGGCGTAGCGCAGGCCGGTGTCGGTGACCAGGAAGACCGGGCCCACCGTGGTCGCACTGCCCTGGAACTGGCGGTAGAGCTGGCCGGATCCCGCGGTGACGTAGCCGCTGGAGGAGCCGGTGGGCAGGACGGCCGGGAAGTCGGTGCCCGCCCAGGTGCTCAGGGTCGTCTCGCCGTGGTCGGGGTCGACGTGGAGCAGGACGTTGCAGACGGTGTTGCGGCTGCCGTCGGCGGTGGACGGGTCGTTGACCGCGCTGGGCTTCTCGGTCGGCCACGTGTACTCGGTGGCGAACGGCTTGCCCGGCTGGTCGATGGCGCCCGCGCTGACCTCCTGGGGGTGCCCGGCCTGGCCGAGCTTCACGAGGTCCTTGCTGGCCAGCAGCAGTTGGGCCACGAAGTCGGAGACGGGAGCGATCCGGCCGGGCAGCACCACGTAGTACTGCTCGTCGCCGTTGACCGGCGCCCTGAGGACCATGCCGACGCGGTTGGCCTGGCCGGCCAGCTGGCCGGGGGCGTTCGCCGCGGCGCCGGGGACGCCGGTGATGGACGGAAAGCGGATCTGGTCGCCCGTGTGCAGGGTCTCGATCCACTCCTTGGTCACCTGCTGGGGCTTGCGGTTCTGGCCCACGAGCGTCTGGAGCAGGAGGGTGTCGGTGGGGTCCACCTGGTAGGCGCGGCCGCTCGCGTCGACGACGTACTGCTTCTTGTCCCGCGTGGCGACGTAGAGGAGTTCGCCGCTGTGCAGTTTGTCCTTCGTGCTCTTGAGCTTGGGCTGGTCGCGGTCGGCCAGGACGAACGTGGCCTTCTGGATGGAGCTGCCGGAGCCGCTGGGACGTTCGCAGACGGCCCACTGCTTGGCCGCGCCTGCCTCCTTGCCGGAGGGCAACCGGTCGGGGGCGTAGGGGATCCCGATGGTGACGCCGTGCGGGATCTTGCCGTTGTCGAGGATCGACTCGTCGACGGTGACGACGTCGACGTCGCTCTGGGTGTCGAGGACCAGCTTGGCGGACGCCATGTTGAGGACCGGGTGGAGCTGGGTCTTGTGGTCCGTCTTCAGCACCACGTACCGGGTGGTGGACTTGCTGGCGATGATCACCTTCTGTCCCGGAGTGTCCCACCCTTGTGGGGCCGTCGGTTTGAACATGCCCCAGGCGCCGAAGGCCGCGAGGACGACCACGCCGACGATCGCGCCGGGCATGATGGCGCGCAGCGGCCGGGGTGCCCCCTCGTCCGAGGCATCCGGTGACGACTGCACGAACGACGCGAGCATGCGCCGCTTCGCGAAGGTGTAGGCGTTGAGTTGGTCCCGCCGAGATGCCATCTGTGCCCGTTTCTCCCCGTGTCTCACGCGGAGCGCGCTCGGGGACCATGCTCCCCCGCCCTCCGTTGTCGGACCCGGCCCCTACTATGCCTGGTACGGAGCGGGTCTCGTGGAGCGGGTAGGGTACCTGGGCCCTCAAGGGCCTTGTTCAGTGGCCTGGTTCCAGCGAGTTGTGAGCAAAACGGGGGGATGGAGTGATGGCTTCCGGAACGCGGACGCGAGCGCGCGGCCGGTCGGCGGCACGAGGTCGCGCGGCCGGGGCCGGGCCGGCCCCGCGCGGGGGGTCCGCTCAGCGCGGCGCCGCGCAGCAGCCGGTCACGTTCGGCCTCAGGCCCCGGCCGGGGCAGGCCGGTTCGTTCCGTTTGCAACGGCTCGTGCTGGTGGAGCTGGCGGCCGCCGTGCTGCTCGTCGGCTGGGCCGTCGGGATGATGGCGCTGGTGCCGGCCGCGGTCGTCGCCGTGACGCTGATACTGCTGGCCTTCGTGCGGCGGCGCGGCCGCACCCTGCCGGAGTGGCTCGCCACCGCGCGGGAGTTGCGGGCACGCCAGAAGCGGGCCGCGAGCACCCCGATACCTCCGGGCACGGAGCCCGGGCTGGTCCCGGCGGTGGAGTGCGAGCCCGCCCTGCGTACCCACTCCTACGGCCCGCGCGACCGACGGCCGGTCGGCATCGTCGGGGACGGCACGTTCGTCACCGCCGTGCTCCAGGTGGAGGCCGACGCGACCGCGCTGCGGGCCGAGCGGACCCGGCAGCCGCTGCCGCTGGGGCTGGTGCGGGACGCCCTGGAGGTGGACGGGATCCGGCTGGAGTCGGCCCAGATCGTGCTGCACACACAGCCCGCGCCCGCCCTGCACCTGCCGCAGCAGTCCGTGGCCGTCGCCAACTACCTGCCGTTGCAGGAGCAGACGGGGGCCCCGGCCGTGCGCATCACCTGGATCGCGCTCAAGCTCGATCCCGAGCTGTGCGCGGAGGCCGTGGCCGCGCGCGGGGGCGGGCTGCTCGGAGCGCAGAAGTGCGTCGCGCGGGTCGCGGACCATCTGGCGAGCCGGCTGACCGGCGCCGGATTCCGGGCCCGGGTGCTCGACGAGGAGGAGCTGATCGCCGCGCTCGCCACCTCGGCCTGCGCCAATCCGCTGGTCACCGCCGAGGCGGGGCGCAGCGAGGCGCGGGAGCGACGGACGGAGGAGTCGGGGCGCAGCTGGCGCTGTGACAACCGGCGGCACACGACGTACTGGGTCAGGCGGTGGCCGCAACTGGGCGGGGACCGGGGGGAGTCGCTGCCCCAGTTCGTCGCCCGGGTCACGGCGATACCGGCCCTGGCCACCACCTTCAGCCTCACTCTCGCGCGTGGGGAGCGGCAGGACGTCTCGCTCTGCGGGCACCTGCGGGTGACCGGACGCGGCGACGACGAACTGGTGGCGGCGCGGCGGGCGTTGGAGGGCGCGGCACGGCAGGCCGGTGCCGGTCTCGCCCGCCTCGACCGTGAGCAGCTGCCCGGCATGCTGGCCACACTGCCCCTCGGAGGTGCGCGGTGACGACGATTCCGACGGCTTCCGTGGCAGTGGGTGCGCCCGGCGCGCCGGAGCCGACCGGGGTGCGGCGTATGGGCGAGCGGTTGCGGCACGGCCTCGGGCTGATCGGGCCCCGGCACGGACGGCATGGGCTGTCCGGGCAGCAGCTGGACGCGCTGGCCCTGCCCCTCGGGGACGACGGCGTGGTGGCCGGGGTCGACGCCGAGGGGCAGCCGGCCGTGCTGGGCATCAACCGGCCCACGCCGTACGACGTCGTGCTGATCGGCGGTCTGTGGACCGCGCAGGTGCTGGCGCTGCGCTCGGCGGCCACGGGCGCCCGGGTCGCCGTGGAGACCGGCCGGCCGCAGGCCTGGATGCAGATGGTGCACGCCATGGGCGGCGGGCAGAACGGGCTGTCCGTGTACGACGTCGGGCGGGTGCCTCCGCAGGGCGCCTCCGCCGGTACGCCTGTGCTGGTGGTGCGGGACTGCGGCATGCGGCCCCCGCGGGGCAGAGTGGTGTCCGGGCCGTGGCAGTCGGTGCTGACGCTGCTGCCGTACCTGAGCCCAGTGGCGCCCCGGCTGCTGCGGCAGGCACGGCTCGCCGGTATCCAGCGGGTCTCGCCGGACGAGGCGGCCGAACTGGGGCGCACCATGGGGCTGTCGCGAACCGAGGTGGAGTCGCTGCCGGCGCTGCCCGACGGCGTCACGCTGTGGTGTACCGATCGTGACCGGCAGTATGTGCTGACACAACCGACCGATGCCGAGATCGGATTGTTGGGTACACCGCGCCGAATGGACTGAACTGCCCCTGAGTGACCGCTTTTTTCACATCCACCGGGTTTCCGTTCCGTCGCAAATCCGCCGTTTGGTCCCTGGTTCCTCTGGCAACGCGCGATGCGGGCAGGGCGGTTCCGGGCGCGCTGTGACCCGGTGGACGCCTGCTGAGAGGTGGGCGGGCCTGCCGAGGTGCGGCTCGTGGTGATTAGGCTGGGAGCGGGCGCGATGACAGGACCCGTGGAACGGGTGTCGGTGTCCCAGGGGGAGGACCGCTGAACCGGCCTGCCCCGAACGACCACGGACGACTACGGCCGACTCGGAACGACACGACATGGTTGCCCCGGCTCGGCATGAGGGTGCTCGACCACACCAGGAGGAACTGTGAGCAGCGATCGGGACGGGATGCGCGGGGGCTGGGCCACACCCGGCGATGACCAGCCCGACGCGGAGGCCGTCGAGACGACCGGCGAGTTCACCATCGACTACGCTCCCCCGGCCTGGTACACGCAGAACGCGTCCGGGACGTCGGCCTCCGCCGGGACGTCGGGCTCCGCCGGTACGTCGGCGGGCTCGGGGGGCACGGGCGGTTTCGCCGGACCGAACGCCTCCGGCACTCCGGGTGAGTCAGGCGCTTCCGCTGCTTCCGGGGTTCCTCCGTTCCCGTCGAACACACCGGTTCCCGGGCCGACTCCACCGCCGCCCGCCGCTCAGCCGTCGGGCACCCCGCCGCAGGGGACGCCGTTCACGCCGCCGCAGGGCACCGCGTTCACTCCGGCCCAGGGAACGTCGTTCACTCCCTCGCAGGAGACTCCGTTCACCCCGCCCCAGGGAACGTCGTTCAGCCCCTCCCAGGAGACTCCCTTCACCCCGCCCCAGGGGACGTCGTTCGCCCCGCCGCCTCCACCCGCGTCGGCGCAGGGCGCGCCCTTCGGCCCGCCGGCCGCGCAGCCCGCGCCGCCGGTCGGCGATCCCGTCCCGATGCCGAAGCTGCCCGAGGGCTTCGAACCGCAGCAGTCGCAGCAGTCACAGTCGCAGTTGCAGCCGGCCCAGCAGGCAGAGCCGGAGGGTACGGCGGCTTCCGCCGCGTTCGAGCCGGAGACGAGCAACGGGGACCTGGAGAGCGGGGCGACCATGCGGTTCTCCGCCGTCGCCCTGAAGCGCGAGATGGCCGAGATCGCCGAGCGTGCCGCTGCCGCTGCCGCGGAGGAGTCGGGCGAGTCCGGTGCCGCCGGTGCCTCTGGTACCGGGAGTTCCGGGGACGCCGGGAGTTCCGGGGACGCCGGGGGTTCCGGGGACGGTGCGGGTCCGGCTCACGGGGATGCCGAGGACGTCTTCGGTGCCGGTGGTGGCAAGGCCGAGGAGGCCGGGTCCGAGAGCACCCCGGAGGTCGCCGCAACGCCGGACGGCCATGCCGAGGGTGCCGAGAACAACGCCGGAGAGTCCGACGGCGAGGTTTCCGGGCAGGACGGTTCCGCGGCGGACGCCGCCGATGCCCCCGAGCCCGGTGTGCACACGGATCAGGTCGAGGCCGAAGGCCACGGCGCGTCCACGGATGCGGCCACCGCGCAGGATGGTCCCGCCGAGGACGCGCAGTCCGGCTCGCCGGAGCCCACGGACTCCGGGGCGTCGTCGGATGCGGTGGCACAGGGCGCGGTGACGCAGGACGCGGTGACGCAGGACGCCGTGGCGCAGGACGCGGTGACGCAGGGCACGGTGCCTCAAGACGCCGCGCCTCAGGACAGCCCGCCTCAGGACAGCCCGCCCCAGCCGGGCACGTCCGCCGCACCGCAGACCAGTGCGCAGCAGGAAGGCGCCGCGCAGAACGGCGCCCCGCCCGCCCCCCAGGACGCCCAGCCGGGCTGGACTCCCCCGCCGGCCCCGCAGAACGGCGTGCCCCCGCTCCCGCCCTCGTACCAGCCCGCCGCCCCGGCACCCGCGGCCCAGTGGCCCGCGCAGCCCACGCCGCAGCAGCAGGTACCGCAGCAGCCCGGCCCGATGCCCGGTCAGACGCAGCCCGCGGCGGCGCAGGGCCCTGTCGGTGTGCCCGGTCAGCAGCCGCCGTTCCAGCCGCAGGCCCCGCAGCCCGCGCCCGCCGCCTGGAACCAGGCACACGCAGCGAACCAGCCGAACCAGCCCGGCGCACCCAGCCCGTCGGCGCCCGCGCAGCCCGGGCCCCAGCCGAACCCGGCGGGCGCCACCGCGCCCGGCGGCTACGGCTTCCCCCAGCCCGGCATCCCCAACCCGCAGGCCCAGCCGGGTGGGTACGGCTTCCCACAGCCCGGCACGCCCAACCCACAGGCGCAGCACGGGGCTTACGGCTTCCCCCAGCCCCCGGCACCGCAGCCGACCCCCACCCCCCAGCCGCAGCCCCAGCCACAGCCCGGTGGGTACGGCTTCCCCCAGCCGCCCGGGCCCCAGCCGACCCCCAACGGCCCCACTCCACCCGACGGCTACGGGTTCCCGCAGCCCGGCACGCCCAACCCACAGGCACAGCAAGGGGGTTACGGCTTCCCCCAGCCCCCGGCACCGCAGCCGACCCCCACCCCCCAGCCGCAGACCCAGCCACAGCCACAGCCACAGCCCGGTGGGTACGGCTTCCCGCAACCCCCTCAGAACCAGTACAACCCGCAGGACCCGCGGCGTCCGGAGCCGGCGCAGGCCGCCCAGCCGCAGCCGCCGCACGCTCCGGTCGACCCACGGTCCGGTGCCGCGTGGCCGCAGCCCATACAGCACGACCAGCGGCAGCCGACCAACCCCGGCGCGGCGCCGCTGGGTTACACGGCCGCCGTGGAGCTGTCCTCGGACCGGCTGCTGAACAACAAGAGGCAGAAGGCGAAGAGCGGCCGGCCCGCCGCGGCGGCATCCCGGTTCAAGCTGGGCGGCAAGAAGGAGGAGGCCGAGCGGCAGCGCAAGCTGGAGCTGATCCGCACGCCGGTGCTGTCCTGCTACCGGATCGCGGTCATCAGCCTCAAGGGCGGCGTCGGCAAGACGACCACGACCACCGCGCTCGGCTCCACCCTCGCCACCGAGCGGCAGGACAAGATCCTCGCCATCGACGCCAACCCGGACGCCGGTACGCTCGGGCGGCGGGTGCGCCGGGAGACGGGGGCCACCATCCGTGACCTCGTTCAGGCGATCCCGTACCTGAACTCGTACATGGACATCCGTCGGTTCACCTCCCAGGCGCCCTCCGGTCTGGAGATCATCGCCAACGACGTGGACCCGGCCGTCTCGACGACGTTCAACGACGAGGACTACCGGCGCGCGATCGACGTGCTCGGGCGGCAGTACCCGGTCATCCTGACCGACTCGGGCACGGGTCTGCTGTACAGCGCCATGCGCGGTGTGCTCGACCTCGCCGACCAGCTCATCATCATCTCCACGCCCTCCGTGGACGGCGCGAGCAGCGCCAGTACGACGCTGGACTGGCTGTCCGCGCACGGGTACGCGGACCTGGTCTCCCGGTCCCTCACCGTCATCTCCGGGGTCCGCGAGACCGGCAAGATGATCAAGGTCGAGGACATCGTCTCGCACTTCGAGACGCGGACCCGGGGAGTCGTCGTCGTACCCTTCGACGAGCACCTGGCCGCCGGTGCCGAGGTCGACCTCGACATGATGCGGCCGCGGACACGCGAGGCTTACTTCAACCTCGCCGCGCTGATCGCCGAGGACTTCGTACGGCACCAGCAGGCGCACGGACTGTGGACCAGCGACGGCAACCCGCCGCCGGTGGCCGCCCCGCCGATGCCGGGTGGGCCGATGCCGAATCAGCTGTACGGCCAGGGTCAGCAGCCGTATCCCGAGGCGCAGCAGCCCTATCCGCAGCAGCAGGGCCAGCCCTACCCGCAGGGTCAGCAGCCGTATCCCCAGGTACAGCAGCCGTATCCGCCGCAGCAGGGCCAGCCCTACCCGCCGGCCGCTCCCGGCCAGCCGTACCCGCCGCAGCAGGCACAGCAGGCACAGCAGGCACAGCAAGGCCAGCCGTATCCGCCCCAGCCCGGCTACCCGCAGCAGCCCGGGCAGCCCCAGGCCCAGGCCCAGCCTCCGCAGGCGCAGCAGCCGCCGCAGGCCCCGCCCCCGCAGCAGTAGGACGGGACGACGAAGGGCGGCCGGTGCTCAACCGCACCGGCCGCCCTTTCGCGTCACACATCAGAGCCGTACAGCAGTACCGCCGTAAAGTCGTACAGTCGTAGGCTTTGAGCGGTCTACGCCTCCGCCGCCACGATCTCCCGGCAGCGCTTCACGTCCGCGGCCATCTGCTCCAGCAGGCCGTCCAGGGACTCGAACTTCGCCTGGCCGCGCACGTACGCGAGGAAGTCGACGGCGACGTGCAGGCCGTAGAGGTCGAGGCCGACGCGGTCGATCGCGTACGCCTCCACCGTGCGCTCGGTGCCGTCGAACTGCGGGTTGGTGCCGACGGAGATCGCGGCCGGCATGGCCTCACCCTCGACGTGCAGGTAGCCGGCGTACACGCCGTCGGCGGGGATCGCGGTGTGCGGGAGCGTCTCGACGTTGGCCGTCGGGAAGCCCAGCTCGCGGCCGCGCTGGGCGCCGCGCACGACGACGCCCTCCACCCGGTGCGGGCGGCCCAGGATCTCGCGGGCGCCCTCGACGCCACCCTCGGCGACCAGTCGGCGGGTCAGGGTGGACGAGAACGGCTCGCCGCCGCCCGCCTCGCCGGTGACGTACAGGTCGACGATCTCGACCTCGAAGTCGTAGGTCCTGCCCTGCTCGACGAGGAACTCGACGTTGCCGGCCGCCTTGTGGCCGAAGCGGAAGTTCGGGCCCTCCACGACCGCCTTGGCGTGCAGCTTGTCCACCAGGACCTTCACGACGAAGTCGGCGGGCGAGAGCTTCGAGAACTCGGTGGTGAAGGGGAGGATGAGCACCGCGTCCACGCCCAGTTCGGCCATCAGCTCGGCGCGGCGGTGGTGCGGGGCGAGCAGGGGCGGGTGGCTGCCGGGACGGACGACCTCGCTGGGGTGCGGGTCGAAGGTGACGACGACGGCCGGGACGCCCAGCTCGCGGGCGCGGTCGACGGCGTGCCTGATGATCAGCTGGTGGCCGCGGTGGACGCCGTCGTAGGAACCGATGGTGACGACGCTGCGCCCCCAGTCCTGGGGGATGTCCTCCAAGCCACGCCAGCGCTGCACTGTGACCGCTCCTCGAACCCGTGTCCGTGTCTACCTTGACCTCTTGTGCAGGTCTAAGGGTGCCATGCCGGGTGCTCCGGTCCGGCATCGGCATGGGGGCTGTGACGGGGCGCACGTCCGCGGGCGCGGCTCGGCGCGGTCCCCCACCCGCCCGACCGGTGTTCACACCGCCCCGCCGACTCCACACCGCGCCGCGCCGCGCCGCGCCCCTACACCGATGTCACGCCGGTACGCCGATGACACGCCCCTGCACCGATGGCATGCCCGCACGCCGATGTCACGCCGGTACGCGGGCGCCTGCCAGGTTCTCGAGCATGCGGCGGGTGCTGGGGCCCACCACGGCGGCCCAGTCGTCCGGGGCGTCCTTCAGCCAGCGGCCCATGAGCGCGGCGAAGCCGGGCACGTGCCGGCCCAGGTCGACCAGGCCCCGGTCGAAGCGGGTGGCGCCCTCGGGGGTGCGGACGAGGAGCAGGCCGGTGCGGTGGACGAGTCCGCGGGCCTCCTCCTCCCGGCCGGACCCGTGCTCGGCCGCCGCGTGCAGGACGGCGTCCAGGACCGACGGCTCCCGCTCGTGCCTGAACAGGAACTCCAGGAGTTCCCGGCGCAGCGGCCGGGAGGCAGGAGTGCCCACGGCGGCGAGGACGGTGGCCAGGGCCGCCCGGACCTGTTCGGGGCCGCCGTCGAGCAGGCCGGTGACCAGGGGCAGCAGGACCGTGCGAGCGGTGGGGCCCTGTTCCAGGTGGCGGTCGACGTAAGCGGCGACGTGCCCGGCGCTCTCCGGGCATAGCCGCACGGCCTCGCGGACCAGGGCGGCGGTGCGGCGGGCCAGGGCCGGGGTGGTGACGTCCGCGAGGGTGCGCAGGGCCTCCCCGGCGTCCGGGCCACGCAGACGGGCGCGGAAGGCTTCCAGGACCGGTTCGGGGTGGGTGGTCAGGGCGGGGACCAGAGCGCTCGGCGGGAAGTGCGGGTCACTGTCGGCGAAGTGGCGCAGTGCCGCGGTGAGATGCTGGTCGCGGGTGTGCGGGTCGTGGACGAGGAGGGCGAGGGCGCCGCCGTGCAGGCTGCAGTCGGCGGGGCGGGCGAGCAGGGCGAGTGCGGCGTAGCGCAGCAGCTCGCGGTCGGCCGCCGAGCGGACGTGCGGGGCCGCGCGCAGCCCGAACGTCACCGCCGCGACCCGGCGGGCCGGGCGCTCGTCGTGCGCCCAGCGGTCCACGGCCCGGCAGAGCGCCGACGGCTCGTCCTCGGCGAGGGTGGCGAGCAGCTCGTCGGCACGCCGGTGCGCGCTCGCCACCAGCACCTCGGTCAGCTCGTCCAGGGCGCCGTGCCGGTGGGTGTGCAGCAGCGCCTGCGCGGCGGTGGCCACGGTGGCGTGCGGGGTGGCGGGCAGCGGCCGTTCGTCGTCGAACCAGTGCGTCAGCTGCCGCTGTACGACGGCGGGCTGGGCGGCGAGCAGCTGGGCGACGGCGTCGAGGTAGCGCTCGCCGGGCGCCGGCGGCGCCAGGTCCGCGAGTACGAGCCGGCGCAGCAGGTCGAGCCGCTCGGCGTCGCAGACGGGCACGGCGGTCCAGAAGGCGGGGCCGAACTCGGCCGGCACGGGCCGCTGTTCACGGCGCCAGGCGACGATGCGGTCGGCGAGCGGACGCAGCACCTCGGTGTACGGCGTCGCGTCCGGCACCTGGAGCAGGGTCCTGGCGAGCAGCCGGGCGGCCCACCAGGAGCCGGGGGCGCGGTCCAGGGCTTCGGTCAACTCGCTCAGTCGAAGGCCGAGTTCTCGCGGTCCTTGCTGGCGGGCGAGAAGGAGCAGGGCCTGGACGACCGGCCCGACGCGGTGATGCGGAACGGGAACGGGGTGGCCTTCGCCGGCGCCGCGGGACCGGTGGACCAGGGCACGCAGGGCCTCGTCCAGGTCGAGGTGTATGCCCTGGATCCAGTCGGCCAGTTCCTCGTGCGCGAAGCGGTAGCCGCTGCCGGCCGGCACGAGAAGGCCCTCGGCGAGGACGGCGGAGGCCCAGCCGGTACCGCCGCCGAGCCGGGCCGGGGCGGGCCCCCAGGGGAACACCGCCTCGAACGAACTGCGGTCCAGTTCGCCCTGCCCGGGCCCGAGGCTGCGTCGGGCGGCCTCGTGCACCTGTCCGGCCACCCGTGCCGCGAGCCGTCGTACGGCGGTGCCGCGCAGACCGTTCCCGGCGGCGAGGCGGACCGCGATGCGCAGGCACATCAGGTCGAGGTGGGCGGCGAACACGTCGTGCCGGTCGACGGGTCCGGCGGCGGCCGCGGCGTCCGGGACGGCGGCGCGAACCTCTGACAGCAGGCGCAGGGTGAGCGGGTGCCGGGCGTCGCGGTCGGTGAGGGCATCGTCGGGGATGCCGTAGCGGGCGCGGGCCCGGCGCGCCTCGTCGGCGGTGAGGTCGGCGAGCCGCACACAGGGAGGAAGCGACTCGACGCGACCGACGGCGGCGGCGGCGGCGGCGGCGGCGGCGGCCGAGACTGCCGGCGTAGCCGAGGTAGCGGAGGTGGCCGAGGTAGCGGAGGTGGCCGAGGTAGCGGAGGTAGCGGAGGTAGCGGAGGTGGCCGAGGTTGCGGAGGTGGCCGAGGTAGCGGAGGTGGCCGAGGTAGCGGAGGTGGCCGTGACGTGTGGCGGGTCGGCGTGCCCGGCCGGCGTGCGGAGCGGGCCCGTGTGACCGGCCGGGGCATGGGATGGACCCGGGTGACCCGCCGGCGCATGGCACGGGCCGGCGTGACCCGCCGAGACATGCGACGGGCCCACCTCGTCGGTCGGTTCGTCGGACGGGTCCGCGTGGTCGTGCGGGGTATGGGGTGGGCCCGCCTGGTCGTGCGGGGTGTGCAGCAGGTCGGCCGGGAACTGGGCGCCTGCCCGCTCCCAGTACTCCTCCCGGCAGGCCACCACCAGCCGCGCCCCGGTCTCCCGCAGCCATGCCGCGGTCCCGCTGGTCCACTCGGGCAACCGGTGGGCGAGGACGGGGGGCATCTCCTCGGGGCCGTCGAGGAGGAGCAGCAGCGGGCGGCCGGCGCGGACGGCGAGGCGGGCCAGGTGTTCGGGGGTGAGGTCGCCGAGGTCCTCGGGGTGAACGGAGCGGGATGCGGCGACGATCCGGGCCGCACGTTCCAGAGCACGGCGGGCCGCTTCGGCCACGGAGTCGTCGGCGTCCTCGAGGTCGGCGCCGCGCAGCCACAGTGTGGGGGCGGGGCGCTCGCACCGGGCCCGGCGGACGGCGAGGGCCGCGAGTTCCGTCGTACGGCCGCTGCCAGGAGCGCCGACGAGGCCGAGCACGGTCCGGTCGCCGTCGGCGAACGCGGTCAACTCCGTTGCGATGTCCGCTCGTTCGACGGGTTCCACCGTGCCGGCGTGGGTGCCGTGCGGGCTGTCCTGAGCCACCGAGGTGGCGGTCAGCTCCAGGATGCCGGCCAGGTTCAGGTCGGCGCCGTAGGCCGGGACGGTGGCGGCGTTGCGGGCGAGCAGGTCGGCGAGGGGGCCGTCGGCGGGCCGCAGGGGTACCGCGAAGCCCGCGTCGCGCTGGGCGGTGTGCAGGGCGGTGCCGAGCACGCCCACCACCGCGCCGGTACGGGCGTCGAGCACCGGTCCCCCGGCCGCCCCGCCGCCGAGCCGGAGCGCGTCCCGGCCGGCCGTGCCGATCGCCAGCTCCAGGGCGTCGTCGAGGAGGTGGAAGCGGTCGGTGGCGGTGTACGACACCTGGGTCGCGGCCAGCACCCGCGCCTCGCGCCAGCAGCCCGCGGCGATCCGTACGTAGGTGCCGGCGTCGATCCGCTCCCGCACGGTCAGCGGCAGCGGCTGCACGTCCAGGCCCTCGGTGCGCACCAGGGCCAGGCCGAGCTGGGGCAGCGGGACGACGGCGTCGGCGCCGACCACACAGGTGCGGTCCCCGGCCGCGTGCAGCACCAGCCGGGGCAGGCCGTCGACCGACTCGTGGCTGGTGAGAAGGGTGCCCTCATGGTCGGCGAGGAAGCCGAGGCCGCGGTGGCGACCGGCGAGGTCATGGATCCGGACGAGGGGGGAGTCGTCCGGGCAGGGGGCGCTGCCCGTGGGGGGCGGCACACTCCCTCCGCCCGGCCAGGCACCGTCGGCCGTCTGCCGGGTACCGTCAGGCACGCTCCACGCGCCGTCGGCTGTCCCCCGCACCCCGTCCGGCACGCTCCGAGCACCGCCCACCGCATCCCGCACCGCGCCCGGCACACTCCCCGAACCGCCCGGCACGCTCCACGCAACCTCGGCCGTCCCGCCGCCCCCATCCGGCACGCTCCGAGCACCGCCCACCGCATCCCGCACCGCGCCCGGCACACACCCCGAACCGCCCGGCACGCTCCACGCAACCTCGGCCGTCCCGCCGCCCCCGTCCGGCACGCTCCGAGCACCGCCCACCGCATCCCGCACCGCGCCCGGCACACTCCCCGAACCGCCCGGCACGCTCCACACCCCGTCGGCAGCCCTACACGCCCCGTCCGGCACCTCGGGCACCCCGCCCGGCACGCCCCACGAACCGTCGCCCGCCGTACACGCCCCGTCCGGCATCTCGGGTGCGCCGTCCGCCGTCGTCCGGCGCCCGCCTCCGGTGCGCGGGCCCCGTCCTGTCATGGCCGTACCTCCCGCCCGTGCCGCGTGCCCTGTCTTCCGACGGTAGGCGCGCGGTGATCGGCGGGACAGATCTCGCGGGGAACGCGCCCCCTTCCGCTCCCCTGGTTCACTCCGAGCGCCTGCCCGGACGGGTGAATAGGCGCGGGCCGTTGGACAACCCTAGGGGTGGGGGAACCGAGGGGGGACCGTGGAGCGGCGGCAGGGGCCACCCCGTGGCCGGTCGCCGCTCCACGGGCACGCCGACGGGTGTGCCCGTGGAGGGATGTCTCAGCCGAAGACGGCCAGGCTCTTCGCCTTGCCCTTGTGTTCCTCCACGAGGGCGAGGAAGCGGTCCTCGGGGTCGAACACGGCGACGGGACCGGCGCCCGCGTACTCGCCGGGCATCTCCAGCCGGACGCCGTTCAGCAGCAGCCGGGACCGCTTGGCGTCGACCTTCCAGCGCGGGAAGGCGGCCGAGGCGGCGTCAGCGATCGGCATCACGGTCAGCTCCTCCTGGAGCTGGTCCAGCGTCTTCGCCGCGTCGATCTTGTACGGCCCGACGCGCGTTCGGCGCAGCGCGGTGAGGTGGCCGCCGACGCCCAGGTCGGCGCCCAGGTCACGGGCGAGGGCGCGGATGTAGGTGCCGGAGGAGCAGACCACGGACACGATCAGGTCGAGGGCCTGCGTGCCGTCCTCGGCGACGGCATCCCGGACGTCGTACACCTTGAAGGAGGAGACGGTCACCGGCCGGGCGGGGATCTCGAAGTCCTCGCCGTCACGAGCCCGCTTGTACGACCGTACGCCGTCGATCTTGATGGCGCTGACCTTGGACGGCACCTGCATGATGTCGCCGGTCAGCTTGGCGATGCCGGCGTCGATGGCGTCCCGGGTCACCTTGGACGCGTCGGTGGAGGAGGTGATCTCCCCCTCGGCGTCGTCGGTGACCGTGTTCTGGCCCAGGCGGATGGTGCCCAGGTACTCCTTCTCGGTGAGCGCGAGGTGTCCGAGGAGCTTGGTGGCGCGCTCGACCCCGAGGACCAGGACGCCGGTCGCCATCGGGTCGAGGGTGCCGGCATGGCCGACGCGGCGGGTCCTCGCGATCCCGCGCATCTTGGCGACCACGTCGTGCGAAGTGAAGCCCGACGGCTTGTCGACGATGACGAGGCCGTCGGGCGGGGTGGGCTTGCTGGTCATTCGGCGGCGTCGTCCGTCTCGTCGTCTTCCTCGCCCGGCTTCCGGTACGGGTCCGCGTCACCGGCGTACGTGGCGCCCGCGGACACCTCGCGCACCTTCTCGTCGGACTGGCGCGCCTTGTCGAGGAGGTCCTCGATGGTCTTGGCGGTGTCCGGAAGGGCGTCCGCCACGAAGGTCAGGGTCGGCGTGAACTTCACACCGGCGGCAGCCCCGACGGCCGAGCGGAGCACGCCCTTGGCACTCTCCAGTCCGGCGGCCGCGGCCTGCCGCTCCTCCTCGTCCCCGTAGACCGTGTAGAAGACGGTCGCCTCCCGCAGGTCACCCGTGACCCGGGTGTCCGTGATGGTGACGTGCGAGCCGAGCCGCGGGTCCTTGATCCCGCGCTGCAGCTTCTGGGCCACCACCTCTCGGATGAGGTCCGCCAGCCTTTTCGCCCGCGCGTTGTCGGCCACTGGTCCGTCTCCCGTTCTTTCTTCTTCTTGCGTTCTTGGTCCGGTCGATCCGGTCGATCCGGTCGATCCGGTCGATCCGGCCGGTCCGGCCGGTCCGGCCGGTCCGGTCGTCAGTCGTCGTCGCCGTGAAAGCGCCGCCGGACGGACAGCAACTCCACTTCGGGGCGGCCGGCGACGAGCCGTTCGCACCGGTCCAGTACGTCGGTGATGTGCGCCGTGTCGCCGGAGACCACGGCGAGGCCGATGATCGCTCGCCGGTGGAGGTTCATGTGGTCCACCTCGGCCGCGCTCACGGCGTACTTCCGCTGGAGCTCGGCGACGATCGGGCGGACGACGGAGCGCTTCTCCTTCAGCGAGTGGACGTCGCCGAGGAGGAGGTCGAAGGACAGAGTCCCCACGTACATGTGTGTAACCGGTTCACCCGCCGGTACGGGATCGATGGCCCCGGGTCCGTGTGGCCGGGGACATCAGAACCGTACCTCGAAGGGCGGGTGCCGATCGACGGATATCAGGCTCCGCGGGCCTGCTCCGGGGTACGACAGCCCCTGGAACGGCGCGCTGGCCGACAGGACCGGAGTCCTGTCGGCCAGCACGAACCGTCGGCTGTTACACCCGCGGCTTCTCGCGCATCTCGTACGTCGCGATGACGTCGTCGACCTTGATGTCGTTGAAGTTGCCGAGGTTGATACCGCCCTCGAACCCTTCGCGGATCTCGGTGACGTCGTCCTTGAAGCGGCGCAGACCGGAGATGGTGAGGCTCTCAGCGACCACCTTGCCGTCGCGGAGGAGGCGCGCCTTGGTGTTGCGCTTGACCTCGCCCGAGCGGACCAGGACACCGGCGATGTTGCCCAGCTTGGACGACTTGAAGACCTCGCGGATCTCCGCCGTGCCGAGCTCGACCTCTTCGTACTCCGGCTTGAGCATGCCCTTGAGGGCCGCCTCGATCTCCTCGATCGCCTGGTAGATGACCGAGTAGTACCGGACGTCCACACCCTCGCGCTCGGCCATCTGCGCCGCGCGGCCGGCCGCGCGGACGTTGAAGCCGATCACGATGGCGTCGGAGCCCATCGCCAGGTCGATGTCGGACTCCGTGACCGCACCGACACCACGGTGCAGGACGCGGATGTCGACCTCTTCGCCGACGTCCAGCTGGAGCAGGGAGGACTCGAGCGCCTCGACGGAACCGGAAGCGTCACCCTTGATGATCAGGTTCAGCTGCTGGACCTCGCCGGCCTTGAGCACCTTGTCCAGGTCCTCCAGCGACACGCGGCGCGTGCGCTTGGCGAACGCGGCGTTGCGCTCACGGGCGGCACGCTTCTCGGCGATCTGACGGGCCGTACGGTCCTCGTCGACCACCAGGAAGTTGTCACCCGCACCCGGGACGTTGGTCAGGCCCAGGACCTGGACCGGCGTCGACGGGCCGGCCTCGGCGACGTTGTTGCCGTTGTCGTCGAGCATGGCGCGGACCCGGCCGTAGGCGTCGCCCACGACCATCGTGTCGCCGACCCGCAGCGTGCCTCGCTGGACGAGGACCGTCGCCACGGCACCACGGCCGCGGTCGAGACGGGACTCGATCGAGATGCCCTGCGCGTCCTGGTGCGGGTTGGCCCGCAGGTCGAGCGAGGCGTCGGCCGTGAGGATCACGGCCTCCAGCAGCGAGTCGATGTGCAGACCCTGCTTGGCGGAGATGTCGACGAACATGGTGTCGCCGCCGTACTCCTCGGCCACCAGGCCGTACTCGGTCAGCTGACCGCGCACCTTGGTCGGGTCGGCACCCTCGACGTCGATCTTGTTGACCGCGACCACGATCGGCACGTCGGCCGCCTTGGCGTGGTTGAGCGCCTCGACCGTCTGCGGCATGACGCCGTCGTTGGCCGCGACGACCAGGATCGCGATGTCGGTCGACTTCGCACCGCGGGCACGCATGGCGGTGAACGCCTCGTGACCCGGGGTGTCGATGAAGGTGATCTTGCGCTCTTCGGCGTTGACCTCGGTCGCGACCTGGTAGGCACCGATGTGCTGGGTGATGCCGCCGGCCTCGCCCGCGATGACGTTCGTCTTGCGGATGGCGTCGAGCAGTCGGGTCTTACCGTGGTCGACGTGACCCATGACGGTGACGACCGGCGGACGGACCACCAGGTCCTCCTCGTCGCCCTCGTCCTCGCCGAACTCGATGTCGAAGGACTCGAGCAGCTCGCGGTCCTCCTCCTCGGGGCTGACGATCTGAACCGTGTAGTTCATCTCGCCGGCGAGGAGCTGCAGGGTCTCGTCGGAGACGGACTGCGTGGCCGTGACCATCTCGCCGAGGTTCATCATGACCGCGACGAGGGACGCCGGGTTGGCGTTGATCTTCTCCGCGAAGTCGGTGAGCGACGCGCCGCGGGAGAGGCGGATGGCCTCGCCGTTGCCGCGCGGCAGCATCACGCCGCCGACGCTCGGGGCCTGCATGGCCTCGTACTCCTGGCGCCTCTGCCGCTTCGACTTGCGGCCACGACGCGCGGGACCGCCGGGACGACCGAAGGCGCCCTGCGTGCCACCACGGCCACCCGGACCACCGGGACGACCACCGAAGCCGGGACGGCCACCGCCGCCACCGCCACCGGGACCACCCGGACGACCGGCGAAGCCGCCACCGCCACCGCCACCGGGACCACCGGGACGACCGGCGAAGCCGCCACCGCCACCGCCACCGGGACGACCGGCGAAGCCGCCGCCACCCGGACGACCGCCGCCACCGGCACCGGGACGACCGCCGCCACCGGGACCGCGGCCACCGGGGCCACCACCGCCGGGACGCGGGCCGGCAGCGGGACGCTGCGGCATCATGCCAGGGTTCGGGCGCGGACCGGCCGGGCCGGGACGCGGACCGCCCTGCGGACGGGGCATGCCCGCCGGCGACGGACGGGAACCGCCCGCAGCCTGCGGACGCGGACCGCCGCCCTGGGCGCCGGGCGCCTGCGGACGGGGACCGGCGCCGGGGGCACCGGGGCCGCCGGGACGCGGGCCGCCCTGCGGACGGGGCGCCTGGGGGCGCGCCATGCCGGCGTTGCCACCAGAGGTGAAGGGGTTGTTACCCGGCCGGGGACCGGCCGGACGGGCACCCGAACGCTGGCCCTGGCCACCGGGGCGCTGAGCACCCTGGCCCGGACGGGACGCCTGGCCCTGGCCGGCAGCCGGACGGCCGCCGCCGGGCTTCGGGGCACCGGGACGAGCGCCGCCGGGACGCGGACCCTGGGCGGCCGGAGCCTGCGGGGTCTGCGCTGCCGGAGCCTGCGGGGTCTGCGCTGCCGGAGCCTGCGGGGTCTGCGCTGCCGGGGCGGCCGGCGGAGCGGTGAACTCCGGGGCGGCCGGGGCCGGGCGGGGTGCGGGCTTGGGACCCGGGACCGGACGCGGACCGGTAGCCGGCGCCGAGGGGGCCGACGCGGCGGCCGGCTGCTCGGCGGCCGGAGCCGTCTGGGGCTTGGGGGCCGGCGGCCTCGGGGCAGCCGGACGTGCCGCCTGCACCGGAGAGGGCGCGGCGGGCTTGGGGGAAGCCTTGCGCGGGGCGGGCTTACCGGCGGACTTGCCGTTGCCACCGCCCTGGAAGGCGTCGGTCAGCTTACGTACAACCGGCGCTTCGATGGTCGAAGACGCCGAACGGACGAATTCACCGAGTTCCTGGAGCTTGGCCATGACGACCTTGCTCTCGACACCGAACTCCTTGGCGAGTTCGTAGACCCGGACCTTAGCCACTTCGCTCCTTTGAGGTCCGGGTGAAGCCGGACCGTCGCTAGTTCATGGGCGTACTCATCGCGTACTCATCGAGTGCTCATCGCAATCTCGACCTGCTTTCGACTCGCGAGGTACCAGGGCCGCGCAGGGTTCTGCACGGCTCGTCTTACGGTGTTGCCTGCTCGGCAACTGTCGTCTGCTCGACGTATCGGCGCAACGCCTTTGTGTCGAGCGTTCCCGGGACGCGCAGTGCCCGCGAGAACGCCCGGCGGCGTACCGCCTGGTCGAAACAGACCAGGGCGGGGTGCACGTACGCACCCCGGCCGGGCAGCGTACCGCGAGGATCGGGGACGCATGCATCCTCGATCTTCACGATCCGCAGGAGATCGTTCTTGGCCGCCCGCTCCCGGCACCCCACACAGGTGCGTTCAGGGCATGCTCCGGTGTGCGTCCGGCCAGACACAGCTAAGTCTACCTCCCCGTACCGACCTCACCCCTTTGGGGCAAAGATCGAACGGTTGTTGTCGTAATCGAAGCGATCTGCGGCTGGGATCTATTCCCTGACCTCAGGCCTGCTCCCCCGGCTGCTCGGTGTCGGGCCGGATGTCGATCCGCCATCCGGTGAGCCGGGCCGCGAGGCGGGCGTTCTGCCCCTCCTTGCCGATCGCCAGCGACAGCTGGTAGTCCGGCACGGTCACCCGGGCGGAGCGGGTGGCCAGGTCCACGACCTCCACCTTGCTCACCCGAGCGGGTGACAGCGCGTTCGCGACCATCTCGGCCGGATCGTCCGACCAGTCGACGATGTCGATCTTCTCGCCGTTCAGCTCGCCCATCACATTGCGCACCCGACCGCCCATGGGGCCGATGCAGGCGCCCTTGGCGTTCAGGCCCGAACGGGTGGACCGTACGGCGATCTTGGTGCGGTGACCGGCCTCACGGGCGATCGCGGCGATCTCGACCGAGCCGTCGGCGATCTCCGGCACCTCCAGGGCGAAGAGCTTCTTCACCAGGTTGGGGTGCGTACGCGAGAGGGTCACGGAGGGACCGCGGACGCCCTTGGCGACCCGGACGACGTAACTGCGCAGCCGCAGGCCGTGCTGGTAGGTCTCACCGGGGACCTGTTCCTGCACCGGCAGGATGGCCTCGAGCTTGCCGATGTCCACGAGCACGTTCTTCGGGTCGCGGCCCTGCTGGACCACACCGGTGACGATGTCGCCCTCGCGGCCGGCGTACTCGCCGAGCGTCGCGTCGTCCTCGGCGTCGCGCAGCCGCTGCAGGATCACCTGCTTGGCGGTGGTGGCGGCGATACGGCCGAAGCCGGACGGGGTGTCGTCGAACTCGCGGGCCTCCTGGCCCTCCTCGAGGTCGTCCGGGTCCTCCTTCGCCCACACGGTCACATGCCCGGTCTCCCGGTTGAGCTCCACGCGCGCGTGCCGGCGGCTTCCCTCGGTGCGGTGGTAGGCGATGAGGAGGGCCGACTCGATCGCCTCGACCAGCAGGTCGAAGGAGATCTCCTTCTCTCGAACCAAGCCCCGCAGGGCGCTCATGTCGATGTCCACGGCTACGCCTCCTCCTCTTCCTTCATGTCCTTCTTGTCCTTGCGGTTGAACTCGACCTGCACGCGCGCCCTGGCGATCTCCGGGAAGCCGAGCCTGCGGGTGGCGGCCTTGCGGCCCTTCACTCCGGGCACCTCGACGTCGAGGCCCTCGTCGTCGGCCTTCAGGATGCGCGCGACCAGCTCGCCGCCCTCGGTCAGCTGGAACCTCACGAGCCGGTCGGTGGCGCGCACGAAGTGGCGGTGCTCGGTGAGCAGGCGCTCCGCGCCGGGGGTTCCGACCTCCAGGTCGTACGCGCCGTCGCCCATCGCGTTGGTCTCGTCGAGCTTCGCCGAGAGCGCGCGGCTCACATCGGCGATCTGATCCAGATCGGCTCCGGTGTCGGAGTCGACGACCACGCGCAGCACCCGCTTGCGTCCGACGGAGTCCACAGCGATCTCTTCGAGATCCAGCCCCTGGGAGGTGACGAGCGGTTCCAGCAGCTCTCGCAGCCTCTCGCTCTGGGTGGTGCTCATCCGGGTGACTCCTCGGCCGCGTGTGCTGTTGTGGGTTGGGTCGCGTGTCTGGTCAAAGGGTATCCGGTCGTGGGGAGTGTTGCCGTCCACCTGTGTACGGGCGGTGCCGGTGAGTGGTGCTCGGGGGGTGCGCGGGTACGGTGATCACGGGCGTGCCGCCCGCCTCCGGTCTTCCCTCCGTACGAGTTCCCCGAGGACGTCAGCAGTGCCGTACCCCTCCTCGCCCCGCACCCTCTCGGGGCCGCGCAGAAGAACCCTGCTCGCCTCGGCCGCCGGCGCCGCCCTGCTGGCGGGCTGCTCGGCCGATCCGGACTCCGGCGGCGACGGTCCGTCGGCCACGGCCCGGGCACGCGCGCGTGCGGCCCGGGACAGCGTGGAGCTGCTGGAGCGGTACGACGCCGTGCTCGCCGTCCATCCGACGCTGGCGCCGCGGCTGCGGCCGCTGCGCGCCGAGGTGGCGGCGCACGCGGAGGCCTTCGGCGGTGCCACGGCCACGACCTCCCCCTCTGCCACGGCCACGGCCACGGCCGCCACGGCGTCCCCGCCGGTCGTGCCCGCCGTCGAGAAGGACGCCGTCGCCGATCTCGCCGCCGCGGAGCGGACCCTCGCCGACCGGCGGGCGAAGGCCCTGCTGGACGTGCCGGGCGAGCTGGCCCGGCTGATGGCGTCGGTGGCGGCGGCCGGGGCGGCGCACGCGTACCTGCTGCGGGAGGGAGCCAGGTGAGCGGCGAGGGCAGGCACGGCGAGGGCACACCGGGAGCGGCGCACGCCGTGGCACCGACGGAGGGGCGGAAGTGAGCGAGAAGGCGAGCGAGGCCGAGCTGACCACGCTGCAGGCGGCGCTGGCGGCGGAGCACGCGGCGGTGTACGGGTACGGCGTCGTCGGCGGCCGGATCGGCGAACGGGGCCGCACCGAGGCACGGGCGGCGTACGACGCCCACCGGGCGCGCCGGGACGCACTGGTGCGGGAGGTGCGCGATCAGGGCGGCGAGCCGGTCGCCGCGAGCGCCGCCTACGCGCTGCCGTTCCCGGTGCCGGACGCGGCGGCCGCGGTGCGGCTGGCCGCACAGCTGGAGGAGCGGGTGGCCGGGGTGTACTCCGACCTGGTGCGGGCGGCGACCGGCGAGCGGCGCGCCGCCGCGGCGGCGGCGTTGCGGGAGGCAGCGGTGCGGGCGGTGCGCTGGAACGGGGAGAGCGTAGCCTTCCCTGGGCTCGCCGAGCGGTCCGCGGACGAGGGGACCGGCGCCGCCGGTACGACCCCGTCGGCCTCCGCCCCGGTGTCCCGTTAGGCACCCGTACGACAGGAGCCAGACCCCGGCAGGGGCGGGGACACGGTCCCGGACAGGCCCCACCGACCAGGGCAACGGCTCAGCAGGGATTCGGCCCGGACGACGTCTGCGGCCACGACCCCGGTGACAGCCCGGCGGGGGCCCGGACAGGCTCCGCGCCAGGATCCGCGAAGGAAGGGAACGACTCGCGCATGGCTTTCGAACCGCCGCAGCGCCTGGTGCGGGCGCTCGGTGAGACCGCACCGGCCGGGGACGACTGGCTGGCGCGGCTGCCCGAGGCGGCCGAGCGGGCCGTCGCCCGGCGCGAGTTGACCGTCGAGCGGGTCCAGGTGCCGGGTGGCCGCAGCAGCCTGGTGGTGCTGGTCCGGCGGGCCGACGGCACCCCGGCGGTGCTGAAGCTGGCACCGCCGCGGGCCCGGCCCGAGAGCGAGCGGGCGGCGCTGGCGCACTGGGCCGGCCTGGGCGCCGTACAGCTGCTGGCGGCGGTCCCCCGGATCGGGGAAGACACGGAGGACGCGGAGGAGGGTGTGCTGCTGCTGGAGCGGCTGCATCCGGATGTGTCGGTGCGGTCGCTGCCGGAGGCGAAGGCCCTGCTGGAGGCGGCGGGGACGCTGCGCAGGCTGTGGGTGGAGCCGCCGGCCGGCCATGTCTTCGAGACGGTCGCGGAGCGCACCGGCCGGCAGGCGGCGGTCATGCGGGCGGGCGCCGAGGCCGACCCTGAGACGGCGCCGTTGGTCGACGCGGCACTCGCGGCCCGCGAGGAACTGCTGGCCGCACCGCCCGAGCACCGGTTGCTGCACGGGACGTTCCGGCAGAGCAAGGTCCTCGCCGGGGAGCGGATGCCGTGGCTCGCGGTGGGCCCGGACCCGGTGGTCGGCGAGTCCGCCTTCGACCTGGCGCGGCTGGTGCGGGACCGGGTGGAGGACCTGATCGCCACGCCGTCCGGCCCGGCGACCACGCGGCGGCGCATCAAGCGGCTCGCGGAGTCGCTGGAGGTGGATCAGGAGCGGCTGCGGGGCTGGACGCTGTTCCGGGCGGTGGAGTCGGGGGTGCGGGCGCTGCGGGTGGGGCGGCCCAAGGACGGGGAACTGCTGCTGGAGTTCGCGGGCTGGCTCCAGTGACGTCCGGCAACGGGCTGGTGGTTCGTCCCCGCCGGCCGGTGGTGACCGGGCGCGCGGTTCCCCGCGCCCCCTTTTCCGCCGGGCCCCCTGCCGAAGCGCGCGACGGGACGGCCCCGAGCCTCAGGACGCCCTACCAGGACAGACCCCGGACCGGGTCCGGGAGCGGCTGCCGCGACAGCCCGGCCGGCCGGGGTCCTCGGGGAACCGCCCCGAGGGTGCCGTCAGCCGGCCGGGCGGGGCCTGCGGACTTCCGCGCTACGCCGTCAGGCGCGCGATCGCGTCCTCGACCGTCAGCTCCTCGCGCTCACCGGTCCTGCGGTCCTTCAGCTCCAGGACGCCCTCGCCGGAGCGGCGGCCGGCCACCAGGATCTGCGGGACACCGATCAGCTCGGCGTCGGTGAACTTCACCCCCGGGGAGACGCCGGCCCGGTCGTCCACCAGGACGCGGACGCCCGCGGCGGCCAGCTTCCCGGCGACGTCGAGGGCCAGCTCGGTCTGCAGGGCCTTGCCGGCGGCGACCACGTGCACGTCGGCCGGGGCGACCTCCGCGGGCCAGCACAGGCCCTGCTCGTCGGCGGTCTGCTCGGCGAGCGCGGCGACGGCGCGGGAGACACCGATGCCGTAGGAGCCCATGGTGACGCGGACCGGCTTGCCGTTCTGGCCGAGGACGTCCAGCTTGAGGGCGTCGGCGTACTTGCGGCCCAGCTGGAAGATGTGGCCGATCTCGATGGCGCGGTCCAGCTTCAGGCCGGTGCCGCACTTGGGACAGGGGTCGCCCTCCTGGACCACGACGACGTCCACGTACTCGCCGACCTCGAAGTCGCGGCCCGCCACGACGTTCTTGGCGTGCGTGTGCTCCTTGTTGGCGCCGGTGATCCAGGCGGTGCCGGGGGCCACGCGCGGGTCGGCGATGTACTTCACCTTCTCGCCCAGGCCCTGCGGGCCGACGTAGCCGCGGACCAGATCGGGGCGGCCGGCGAAGTCCGTCTCGGTGACCATCTCGACGGCGGCCGGGGCGAAGTGCGCCTCGACCTTGCCCAGGTCCACCTCGCGGTCGCCCGGCACACCGACGGCGACGATCTCGCCGTCCACCTTGACCAGCAGGTTCTTCAGCGTGGCGGAGGCCGGGACGCCCAGGGAGGCGGCGAGGGTCTCGATGGTCGGGGTGTCGGGGGTGGGGATCTCCTCGAGCGCGGGCACGGCCGAGCCGTCGACCGGCTTCAACTCGTACGTGATCGCCTCGGTGTTCGCGGCGAAGTCGCAGTTCGGGCAGTCCGCGAAGGTGTCCTCGCCGGCCTCGGCCGGGGCGAGGAACTCCTCCGACTTCGAGCCGCCCATGGCGCCGGCTGTGGCCGCGCAGATGCGGTAGTCGAGGCCGAGGCGCTCGAAGACGCGCTGGTAGGCCTGACGGTGCAGGGCGTAGGACTTCGCGAGGCCCTCGTCCTCCGTGTCGAAGGAGTACGAGTCCTTCATGAGGAACTCGCGGCCGCGCAGGATGCCGGCCCGGGGGCGGGCCTCGTCGCGGAACTTCGTCTGGATCTGGTAGAGGATCACCGGCAGGTCCTTGTAGGACGTGCACTGGTCCTTGACCAGAAGGGTGAAGATCTCCTCGTGGGTGGGGCCGAGGAGGTAGTCACCGCCCTTCCGGTCCTTCAGCCGGAACAGCTCCTGGCCGTACTCGTCCCAGCGGCCGGTCGCCT
Source organism: Streptomyces sp. NPDC045022 (assembly GCF_056432605.1). Taxonomy (NCBI): domain Bacteria; kingdom Bacillati; phylum Actinomycetota; class Actinomycetes; order Kitasatosporales; family Streptomycetaceae; genus Streptomyces; species Streptomyces sp. NPDC045022. Next base: position 2,726 of record NZ_JBWKIR010000036.1, on the reverse strand, counting down.
CGTAGGGCTCGCGCGGCAGCAGGGCGGGGAGCGACACCTCCTGGGCGCCGATGGCGTCCATCTCCTCGCGGACGATCCGCTCCACGTTGGCGAGGACCTTCTTGCCGAGGGGCAGCCAGGACCAGATGCCGGCCGCGGTGCGGCGGACGTAGCCGGCGCGGACGAGGAGTTTGTGGCTGAGGACCTCGGCGTCCGCCGGGTCGTCGCGCAGCGTCTTCGCCATCAACTGGGACATGCGCTGGACCGGTGCGTTCGCCATGGTTCTCGTACTCCTGCCGGATGGGGGTCCCCCGCTCGAGCAAGCCGAGAGCGGGGGAGGGTGATGGCATAGGAGGTTAGCCGGGCCGACTGTGCCGGTGGAAATCGGATTTGGGTGAGCGTGCCGTCCGTGGCCGCGGGGGCCGCTACTTGCGGCGCAGGGGCAGGGGGGCGCCCATCACGGCGTACGGCCTGGGCGCGCTCGGGAAGTGGACCTGGCGGGCGAGGTCGACATAGCCGAGCGAGTGGTAGAGGCCGCGGGCCGGGCTGTCGGTGTCGATCGCGGAGAGGATCGAGCGGGGTTCGGCGGCGGTGTCGGTGATGGTGGTGATCAGGCGCCGGCCGATGCCGCGGTTCTGGTGACCGGGGTGGACGTGCAGCTCGGTGATGACGAAGGAGTCGTCGAGCCAGAAGTCGTTGCCGACCGCGCGGAGGTACGGCTCCACGACCGTGGACCACCAGTGGGTGCGGCTGTTCGGCATGCCGTAGACGAAGCCGACCAGATGCCCCTGGCTGGTGGCGCCGAGGGCCCGTGCGCCCTGGTACTGCATGTGACGCTGGACGATCTGGCGGCGTACGGCGACTTCATCGGGGCCGAGCCCGAAGGCGACGGCCTGGACTGCCAGGGCCTCGTCGACGCGGGCTGCGAGGTCCAAGGGGCCGATCACGAGGTCCATGCGGGGAGCGTACAGGGCCGTTTCGGTTGCCGGCCGGGTGCCGGTTCGTTGTGGCTGGTCGCGCGGTTCCCCGCGCCCGTTCCGGTCGGCCGCCCCCCAGCCCCCTCTAGAAGAGGACGCTCATGAAGGCGCCCACCTCCTGGAAGCCCACCCTGAGGTACGTCCTCCTCGCCGCCGTGTTGAAGTCGTTCACGTACAGGCTCGCCACCGGCGCCACGTCAGTCAGGGCATAGCGCAGGACCGCCGCCATACCGGGGGCCGCAAGGCCCCTGCCCCGGTACTCGGGAGCCACCCACACGCCCTGGATCTGGCAGGCCCGGGAGGTCGCCGCGCCGATCTCCGCCTTGAAGACGACCTTGCCGTGGTCGTCGAGGCGGGCGAACGAGCGGCCGGTGCCGACGAGTTCGGCGACGCGGGCCTGGTACAGCAGGCCGCCGTCACCGGCCAGCGGGGAGACGCCGACCTCCTCGGTGAACATCGCCACGCAGGCCGGCATGATCGTCTCCATCTCGTCCTTGCGGACGCGGCGGACGTACGGGTCCGGGGCGATGTCGACGGGCATGCGGTCGGTGACCATGAGCGGTTGGTGCGCGCGGATCTCGCGGGCCCGGCCCCAGTGGGGTTCCAGCAGGCGCCACAACTCGGCGGTGGATTCGGCGGGGCCGACGATGGAGGAGCAGCGGCGGCCGGCCCGGCGGGCGCGGTCGGCGAAGGCGCGGACGGCGCGGGGGGTGGCGCAGATCGGGACCAGGTTCGCGCCCGCGTAGCACAGCGACGTGAGCATGCCGTCCTCGTACCAGCCCCACATCTCGCCGCCGAGACGCCACGGGTCGAGGCCGGCGACCTGTACCCGGGAGGTCACGAACGCGTTCGTCACCGGGTCGCGGTCGAGGACGGCGAGGGCCGCGTCCAGGTCACTCGGTTCGAGGACCCGGGATGTGGTCTGGGTCAGCACGGGTGGGGCCTCACGGTCGGATTTGCCTGATCCCCGCACTGTACCTGCCGGGATTCCGCCGTGCCGCCCCCCGTGGGGCGGCACGGGATCAGTCCGGGCTCCGGCCGTCGAGCCGGGCCCGTAGGCCGCGGACCTCGGACTGGAGGTCACGCACCATGCGATGCAGGACCTGGACGGCGACGACGGCGGCACCGTTGACGTCCACGAGCCGGATGGTGCCGTCGTCCTGGCCCAGACCGACTGCCGTGTGCCAGTCCTGGGCGATGGGACCGAGATGGCGGGCGTCCTCCTCGTCCAGGTAGCTCCAGGTGCTGACCGGCAGGGAGGCGACGGCCCGCAGGATCTCGAAGCCGTCCATCGGCGCCGCCGGGGTCCGGGCCGCCGTGCGGGTCGTCCTGCGGTGCCCGGGCCGGTTCCTCGGCGTCCGACGGGGACGCCCAGCCGACCGGGGTGATCCGGAACTTGAGGTCACGATCACTGCCGGCGCCGCTCCATCCGTCGGAGTGGATCTGATACGTCGGCATCCGCCTCGGCGGGGCGGTGGTCTCGTTCTGGATCCGGGTCTCGACTCCACAGGAGATCGGTGGCCGTGACGGTGTCGGGGTGGTCCTCCCCGAGCGTCTTCCGGAACGACTAGACGAGGACGGACGCGGATCCGCCCGGCCCGGACGAGCTCACCCCGCGACCGACACCGACGGCTCGCCGGAGGTGACGCCGTCCTTCTCCATCTGCTCGGCGAGCTTCATGGCCTCCTCGATGAGGGTCTCCACGATCTTGGACTCGGGTACGGTCTTGATGACCTCGCCCTTGACGAAGATCTGGCCCTTGCCGTTGCC
>NZ_JBWKIR010000035.1:0-66450 GCF_056432605.1 Streptomyces sp. NPDC045022 | reverse complement strand
GGGCATCTCGCGCCACTGGGCGCTGGACCGGAACCGCCAGATCACCCCCTCGAACTGCTCCCGCAGCCGCTCGGGGTACGGACCGTACTCGCCTATCGGCAGGTACGGCTCGATGAACTCCCACTGCTTGTCGGTGAGTTGCGTACGTGTCACACCCAGCGTCCTACCAGGTCCCACCCCCGCATGGACCAGAACCCGAGAATGATCACGACCTCACACAGGCCCTAGTACGGTATCCGGCCTGCGCGTCAGCGGTGGGGTGAACGCATCATCCGCTGGGGTGCGGTCCGTGTGAGTGCTCAGGTGCGACCAGCGGCCGACGGTCCCCGCTCTGGTCACGGCCGCCCAGCATTCGGAGTCGTTGATCATCTGGATCTCGATCATGTCGTGGCCGCCGGCAGCACCGCGTGCGTCGTCCGGCTGTGCGCCCTCCCGTTAGTGATGTCTTCCTGTCGGAGCCGACCGTGATCCTCGATGAGTGCGGTCCGGTTCTATAGAGCAGGTGGATTGTGCTCAGCTGCTGGCTCGTGCCGCTTGGGCGCGGGTGGTGGCGAGGCGGTACGAGTCGGTGCCGGTCTCGATGATGTTCCCGCCGCAGGTGAGGTGGTCGGAAGAGGAGTCCGGCGCCGCGACGGTCGAGTTCCATGTAGCCGAGTTCGTGGAGGCAGAGCAGGTCGACGCGGCCGTATCGGCGATCGTCAACTCGCCTCCAGTAAAGGGGGTTGATGAATATTCGTAACAGATTGTCCATCTGTCCTGGCGGGCGGCTGACGGGGCGTCGGCTCGAGCCGGGCGATCCCCAGATCGTCACGGACCGAAGCTGGTCCCGGGACCCGACCGATGACCCACCGGGGGCACGCGTACGAACAGCCCGCTATGGTCCTGTACATGCAGGCACAGCAGCCGTACCAAGCCTCCGTCTCGCCGCCCCCAACCCCCGCGCCGACCCGCAGCCGCGGTCCGCTGGTGACCGCTCTACTCGTCGGACTGCTGGTGGGCGGCGCAGGCGTGGGCATGACCTGGGCACTGACCGGCGGTACGTCGGACGAAGGCAGCAGCGCAGGAGTCGACGCCCGAGGCGCGTGCGACGCGCTGGCCGGCGTAGACGAGTCGAAGTTCTCGACGAATGGCAGGACGGGCGAACAGGCGCTGTACCGCTTCGCGGGCGCCTTCGACCTGGCCACAGCCGCCGCCGCGGGTGACTCCTCGTACAAGCCACTCGCCGAGGCCATCACCCGGGCACAGAACCGCCGTAGCCAGGTCTTCCAGGTCGACGCCGAGGTGAAGAAGGAACTGGCCAAGGCTCGCAGAATCTGCGCCGACCTTTGACCCTCCCGGACGGTTCCTGCTCCTCCCCCAACTGGGCGGCCATGATCTGGCCGCCTGGCAGCGGACCTTGAACACCACCGGCGCTTCGGTGGCCGCCCCGGTCTCCGGACCCGGCCCCTGGCCCCGGTTGGTGGTCACCTTCTGTCACCCGCTAGATCTGTGGGCCATCCACCGGTGTGCCCAACCTGTCGGCCAACCTGGAATCGCACTGGATCGCGGTAGAAGAGCGGCGTGGGGCAGAACGGCGCCCGGGTGCGGAGATTGAGGCCACCTCCGCCTCAGTGGCAGATCAGGTACGTGCTGCGCCAGCAGGTTCCGGCATGCGTCCACGAGCGCTGCTCAGGACTTGTGGATCAGCTCCCCCAGGGGGCACGCGATGGGCGTACCTTCCCGGGTGATTGATCGACCAGTCACCGAGTAGGCCCGCGTTCGCAGCGCGGGCTGGGAAGGCACGCCCGCGCGACGGATATCCCCATACTTCTGTCGTCAGACGGATGGGAAGCGGGCAGCGAGCAGGGCGCGGTCGTCGGGGAAGGCGGCGTCGGGCTGGTGGTGCAGGAAGCGCTCACACAGCTCGGGTAGGTCGAGGCCGGCTGTGGTACGCGCGCACGCGGTCAGTCGTTCCAGTCCGGCTGTGATGACTTCGCGGCGGCGTTCGACAAGGCCGTCGGTGTAGAGGAGGAGGGTCTCGTCCTTGGCCAGGGTGAGGGTGGCCTGGCGGTAGCGGATGCCGGAGACGGGACCCAGTGGCGGGTTGGTGGCCCGGTCGAGGTAGGTGCTGGCGCCGTCGGGGTGGATGAGCAACGGCGGCGGGTGGCCGGCGGCTGCGTAGGTCAGGGTGCGGGTGGGGCGGTGGAAGACGAGGTAGCAGGCGGTGACCATCCGGCCTGGGTGGTAGCGGCCCAGGAAGGTGTTGAGTTCATCGAGGACCGTGGCGGGCGCACTGCCGCAGCGCGGGACGATGTTGCGCAGGGCGGCGGTGATCTGTGCCATGACGGTGGCCTCACGCAGCCCGTGCCCGGCGACGTCACCGATGCTCAGGCCGATGTGTTCGGCGTCGATGTCGTAGACGTCGTACCAGTCGCCGCCGACTGAGAGCAGGTCGCTGCCGGGGGCGTAGCAGGTGGCGGCATCCAGTCCGGAGATGCTCGGCAGGTGGGGCAGCAAGCTCAACTGGAGGCGTTCGGCGACCTGGTGCTCGTGTTCGTGCAGTCCCGCACGGCGCAGCGCCTGGGCGATCTGCTGGGCCACGGCCGTAGCGTGCTCCGGACCGGTCGCCCGGTCGGCGCCGTGGACGCTGAGCAGGCCGAGACGGGTGCCGTCCGCTTCCAGCGGCAGAGTGAACGCCACCGGTTCCGTGCCCGACAGGGGGAGCGGTGGGGCCGAGGGGGCGGGGTGGTCCAGGTCCGTCCAGTCGGCGGCGGGGTGGGGCCGCTCGCCGGGTTGCAGGGGCGGCACCAGGCGCGTGGAGTGCAGGCGGAGTTCGACCGCGGTGGCGCCCAGGGCCGCTGGTGCGGCGTCCTGAACGGCCCGGGAGACCTGGGTGACGGTGACCGCGGCGGCCAGGGCGGCGGTCAGGGCGTACAGGTGCTGCAGCCGGGTGCGGGTGGCCTGCTCGACGGCCAGCAGCCGGACGCGCTCGGTCTCCAGCGACCGGCGGTAAGCCACTTCCTGATTCAGCGCGGCGACCTGCTGACTGAGCACGACGAACTGATCAGCGCCGTCCAACGGGTTCAGGTGCAGCTGGGCGGCCGGAACAGGGCCGTCCCACCACTGCGCCCGTGCACCATGGCAGCGAAACCGGCGCAGCCGGCCGTCGACATCCTTGATGGCCAAGGCGCCGGGCACCGGGCTGCCACTGCGCAGCCAGGCGGCCAGATGGGTACGCAGCAGCGGGGCATCCGTGCTTTCCACATCGAACAGGCTGGCGCCTGGGACGAGCCGGCTGTCGCAACGGCCGGCAGCGGGATTTGCGGCCAGGATGCGGCCGTCGGCGCCGCACAGCAGCACAGGGTGGGGCAGGAGTTTGACGATGGCCCCGAACAGGGCAAGGGTCATGGCGTGACGGACAGATCGCCGAAGTACTCACGGCCCGTGACCGCCACGTCCGCATCGGGGACCAGGTGCACCACGACGCGGCAGCCCGCGTCGCCGCGCGCGATGGTCTCCTCGAGTTCCACGCGCGCGTAGCCCAGGTTGCGGGCGGCGATGGTTCCGAAGACGTTGGACGTCATCATGCACATCGACTCCCGGCCCTCCACCTTCTCCGCGAAAGGGCACGCCCGGTTGCCCAGTACGATCTTCGTCTCGTCGTGCTCGATGACGTAGAAGTCGCCGTTGATGCGGCGCTTGAGGTCCACGAGCGCCTCGGCGACCTGCTCACCGGTCAGCCGGTCCTCCCCCAGGGCCTTGAGGTACATCTCGTCGATCTGCGTGCCGACCGCCTGACCCACGACGCTGATGTAGCCCGACGCCTCCTCCAGGCCGATCACCGACTCCAGCGATGTCGCCAGCTCACGCACCAACGTCCGCAGGAACACATCACGGTCCAGTGCAAGATCCACGTCCGAAATGCGCTCCATGCCCGCTCCCACCCTTCGTGCCGCGCGAAAACGCGGCAACTCGGGCGGCGGCATGCCAACCGCCCATGACGGAACCAGTGTGCCAGCACTCGCCTGCCCTCCGCCGCCGCGAGGTCAACAACGCTTCAGACAACAGGCTACGGGCCGCGCCGCCAGGTGAGCGTTGCGGTCCAGGACGGAGACGCCCTCGGGTTCCAGGCTGGCCAAGCCTTCCAGGTCCTCGTCGTCGAAGGTGGTCCCGAAGAGCATCGACGCCCCGCGTACCGGTCCGATACATGCCGCTGCGCCTCTCATGGTGTCGCACTCGCCGAAGAAGCTGGGCCTCTTGTGGACAGGTGAGAAGGGCGGCTGATCAGGGCAGGTGCCCGTCAGGCGCCCTTCCGGACGCACCTCGACGCAGGACCTTCGCCCCGTGCCAGCGGCAGACGTTGAGGGCGAAGTGGAGGTCGAAGGCGTTGGCGTCGAGGTCGAGGTGGTAGTGGTCGACGGCCCGCTGAACGCGGTAGTGGACGGTGTTGCGGTGGACCATCAGTTGGTCCGCGGTGGCGGCGTAGCTGCGATTGGTGGCGAGGAAAACGCGGAGCGTCTCACGAAGGAGTTCGCGGCGGGGATCGTCGACGGCAAGGTCGCCGAGAGTGTCGGAGACGAAGTCGGCCAGTTGGCCGGGCTCGTCCGCCAGGAGGGCGACAGGGGCGACGCGGGTGAAGGCGACCACGCGAGGAGCGCTCGGTCCGGCCGACAGGGCGAGTGCCTTGGCGCGGGCGGCGGCGCGGGTGCTGCGACGGAAGCCGTCGAGTCCCGGGCGGACGATGCCGAGGGCGACCCGCACCGGTAGCGCGGCGTCGGCCAGTTCGGTGGCGACCGTGTCGGGGTCGACGGGGCAGCCGGGCTTGACGGAGAGCCAGATCCGGGCGTGCGCCTCGTCGGTGTGGACCAGCAGGGGGCGCCCCTGGGCGTGCAGGACGGTGTACAGCAGCGAGGTCAACCGGTCGAAGACGGCGGTGGGGTCGGTCATCTCCGTGGTGTCGCAGCACCAGGACTCGACGGCCACATGGCTGCCGGACAGCCAGTAGTCGAGAGCGGCCTCGGCCTGGCGCAGGTCGACCCGGGGATTGTCGAGGAGCTGGCTGACCCAGTACTGGCGCAGCACGCGGTGACTGCCCACCCAGCGTTCGCGCTCCTCCTCGTAGACACGGCCGATCTGGTCGCAGACCCGGTCCAGGAATGCCGAGGTGAGGCTGACCAGTTTGATGACGGTGCCGGCCGGGTCCGGCAGCTCCAGTCGGACGGCCTCGCCGAGGACCAGGTCCAGGCTCTGCGCATGGCCGAGGCGGTAGGCGCGCAGGAGGGCCGAGAGTGGGACGTCGCGCTGGGCGAGACGGCGGGCGTAGGACACGGCCGAGGCGGGGGCGTCCACGGTCTGCGGGTCGATGCGGTTGATGATGACGTGCACTGCGGTGACGATGTTCTCGGTGATACTGGCTTCCAGAAGGCCACGCAACGGTTCGTCGTGTTCCAGCTGGGAGATCTCCGCCTCGGTGGTGGCGACCAGCTGGGCGATGAAGTCGTCCCGGCGCGCCTGCATCACCTGGGCCGCGAGGACGACCGCATCCGGTGCCCCGTCCGCCGGCGGTTCCACGGGGTCGGTCATCGGCCCAGGTACCGCAGCGCGGAGCGGGCGGCGTTGGCACCGCACATGCCGTGTACCCCGGCGCCGGGCGGGGTGGCCGCCGAGCACAGGAAGACACCGGGGATTCCGGTGCTGTAGGGGTCCAGCGCCGGCCGGGGGCGCAGCGCGATCTGCCGTGCGGTGTTGGCGCCACCGACGATGTCGCCGCCGACGAAGTTCGCGTTATAGCGGGCCAGTTCGGCGGTCGAGCGCACCGAGATGCCCACGATCCGCTCCCGGAAGCCCGGCGCGAACCGTTCGATCTGGCCCAGCACCGCCTCGGTGGCGTCGCCCGGGTAGCCGTGCGGGACGTGCGCGTACGCCCAGACCGGGTGGACGTCGCCACCGGATCGGCCCGGGTCGGCGAGGTACTGCTGGCCGATGAGGACGAACGGGCGCTCGGGCATCCGCCCGGTGGCGGTCCGCGCCTCCGTGCGGACGACTTCCTCGAGGGTGCCGCCCAGGTGCACGGTGCCCGCCCGGCGGCACGCCTCGTGAGTCCAGGGGATGCCGTCCTGGACGGCGAGGTCCACCTTGAATGCCGCCGGGCCGTGCCGCCACGTCCGGTAGGCCCGGCGTACCCGGCCGGGCAGCCGGTCGCCGCAAATGCGCGCCGCGGCGCCGGGGGTGGTGTCCAGCATGACGATCCGGGCGGGGCCGAGTTCGGTGAGGGTCTCGACCCGCACCCCCGTCTCGATGGTCCCGCCGAGCTCGGTGAGCAGTGCGGCCAGCGCGTCGGTGATGGTCCGCGACCCGCCGCGGGCGACCGGCCAGCCGAAGCGGTGGGCGGCGCCGATGAGCATCAGCCCGACCGCGGCGCTGGCCGGCCCGGTCAGCGGATACATCAGATGCGCAGCCGCCCCCGCGAACAGCGCCCTGGCCTCCTCGGTGCGCCAGCGCCGGGCCAGCAGGGTGGCCGGCTGGAGCGCACGGAGTCCGAAACGGGCCAGCGCCGCGGGGTGGGCGGGAAGATGGGGCACCGGGCGCAGCACGTCCTCGGTGAGCGCGTCGAAGTCGTCGGCCAGCGGGGCGAACAGGCGCTCCCAGGCCGGACCGTCAGCGCCCAGACCGTGCGCGGTCCGCTCCACGGAGCGCAAGAGCACTCCCGCCCGCCCGCCGTCCAGTGGGTGGGCCAGATCGACCTCCGGCCATGCCCATGCGACGCCGTACCGCTCCAGGTCGAGGGTCCGCAGGAACGGCGAGCCGACGCCCAGTGGGTGTACGGCGGAGCAGTGGTCGTGCAGCAGTCCCGGAAGGGTCAGTTCGCCGCTCCGGGTGCCGCCGCCGATCTCGTCGGCGGCTTCCAGGACGGTCACCTTCAGTCCCTGCTGGGCCAGGGCGACCGCGGCGGCCAGCCCGTTCGGGCCGGCCCCCACCACGATCGCGTCACTCATGTGCCGCCGCCACCTCGGTCGCCGGTCGCGGGGTCGCGACGGGCTCGACGGGAATCGCGGGCGTCTCGTCGTCGAGCCAGGGCTGCCGGTCCACCATCTCCCGTACGTTCACATATCCCTCCTCGATCAGGCCGCTCGCCGCGTCCACGATGCGGTAGTGCTGGCGCTGCCGGTGCGTCGGCTGGGACTCGAGCAGGACGACGCGCAGGTCGCCCGGCGCGAAGCCGCACCGCTGCTGTACGGCGGCCACCAGCTGCTCGTTGTGCAGATGGCCGTCGCCGAAGTTCCAGCCGAGCACCGCTCCCGCCACCGTCTCGCCCTCCCGGACATCGTAGGACTCCACGTCGTCCACGGCCCGCGACAGCAGTCCGATCAGTGCGCGACCATGACTGTGCATCGCCCGCCAGGCCAGCCCCTGATGCAGTACCAGCTCGGCGGCCTCGGCACCGTACAGGCGGGTGAGCTGGTCGATGGGCAGACCGGACGCCTTGACGATGTGCTCGTTGAGCCGGTGCTCGGTGCCTTTGCGGAAGCACCACAGGCTGGTGGGCCAGTTGCCGGCGTAGTAGCGCATCGAGGGCAGGAAGGACACCAGGTCGGGGCGGACGTGGCCGAGCAGCGGGACCACGACCAGGCTCAGCACCAGCACCGCGGCGAGCAGCGGGGAGTGCAGGGCGAAGGCGCCGACCGCGGCGTCGTGGCCGAAGAGGACGAGCGCCGAGTAGATGAAGAAGACGTTCCACTCCAGCGGCACCCCCATCGGGAAGGTCGACATGATGTGCAGATGGAAGACGACCATCACGGCCAGAGCGATCGTGGTGACGGTCCCGCCGTGGGAGAGGACGAGGACCAGGGGCACCACGTACTCGATGACCGTGCCGCCGTGCGCGGCCGCGGCGGCGAGAACGGACGGCCTGAGATCGTCGGGGTGGTGCCGGTAGAGCCGGCGCTTGAACCAGGCCGGGCGCAGCGGGCTGTTACTGATCATCACCGCCACCACGAAGGGGAAGTGGCGGTTGAGCTTGGAGGTCGCGGCGCCCCACCACAGGGCGAGCATGACCAGCTTCAGCGCGGCGGTCATGTCGCTCACCGGGAAGAGGAAGACGAGCAGCGTCAGTCCGTAGTGCTCCGCGCGGGCGGCGAGGAAGACGGTCTTGTCGCGCAGTCCGAGCAGCGCGAGCAGCGCCGCGAGCACGGCGACGTGCCAGGGAGCCAGCACGCCGGTGTCGCCGGCTGAGCACAGCAGCCACACCGCAGCTCCCAGTACCGCCAGGTACAGGGTCACATCGGCAGCCGTCCGTCGCGTCCCCGAGGTGAACGGAACCCTCCCCGGCCACGGCGGCAGCCGTACGGTGCCCGGGCGCAGCCAGTGCAGGACGGCGCCGACCGGCGGCAGGAAGTGCGAGCTGAGCGGGCCCGAGCCGCAGCCGAGGCCCAGCACCTCCCACAGCAGCGTCCAGACGGCGAGTTTCTGATAGATGATCGGTTCCGCCCACCAGGAACCGAAGTGCGCGATGCCGCCGACGCCGGGAGTCGTGGAGACGACCGCGATGCCGCCGAGTGCGTACACGGTGATCTTCACCAGGTACAGCAGGTGCACGATGCCGGGGGTACCGAAGCCGTGCGTGGCCCAGTGCTCGGCCAGCGGCCTGATGCGTTGCTGGTAGGGGCGGGTGCGCCACTGCTGTATGTCGACTTTCGCCGTGTTCGGTGCGAGGAATCCCATGACTGTTCTCCCGATTCTGCGTTCAGCCGGCCGCGGGGACGGTGACGGCGGTCGCCGTGGCCCGCAGCGCGGGCTTGTCCGTCTTGCCGACGGGATTCCTGGGCAGCCGGTCGACGAAGTGGATCCCGGTGGGCACCTTGAACCTGGCGAGCCGGGCCCGGCAGTGGTCGAGGAGGTCGTCGGCGTCGGCCGCCGCGCCCGGGCGTAGTGCCACGAAGGCCACCGGCACTTCGCCGAGCCTCTGGTCGGCGGCGCCCACCACGGCCGTTTCGAGCACATCGGGATGGTCGCCGAGGACGGTCTCGACCTCCTTGGGGTAGATGTTCTCGCCACCCCGGATGATCATGTCCTTGATGCGGTCGACCAGGACCAGGTAGCCGTCCTCGTCGAAACGGCCGACATCGCCCGTGTGCAGCCAGCCGTCGACCACGGTGCGGGCGGTCTCCTCCGGGCGGCCGAGATAGCCGCGCATCACGTTGGGCCCGCGGACGACCACCTCACCGGTCTTCCCCGCCGGGACGATCCTGCCCTGCGGGTCCATCACGGCGACCTGCTGGCCCGGCAGAGGCAGTCCGACCGTGCCGGGCTTGCGCGGGCCGTCCAGCGGGTTGGTGGTGGAGGCGCAGGTGCCCTCGGACAGGCCGTAGCCCTCCAGGATCGGGATGCCGTAGCGGTGCTCGAACCGCTCGATGAGCGCGGGCGGCATCGGGGCCGCTCCGCAGGCGGCGAACCGCACCGACGAGGTGTCGGGCCGCACTCCGTCCGGTAGTTCGGCGAGCATCGAGTAGATCGCCGGGACCGCGGAGAAGCAAGTGGGGCGCACCGCGGCGACCAGGTCGAAGAAGGTCTCGGCCCGGAACCTCCCGGCCACCGTGACCCGTCCTGCGGCCAGAAGGGGGGACAGCGTGCCGACCACGATCCCGTTGACGTGGAAGAGGGGCAGGATCAGCAGGCTGTGGTCGGCCTCGGACAGCCGGGCGGCGTCGATCATCATGCCCGCCATGGCGGCGACGTTGGCGTGGTCGAGCATCACGCCCTTGGGGCGCCCGGTACTGCCACTCGTGTAGATCAGCAGCGCGAGCGCGTCCGCGTCGGTCTCCGGTGCGGCCGCGTCCTCGGGCCCGGCGGCCAACTCCGCCACGGTCAGCGCCCGGGCGAGTGGCGACGGGCCGGCGGTGACGACCACCGCGGCATCGGCGTCCCGGAGCTGGTGGCGCACCTCTGCCTCGGTGAGCGCCGGGTTGACCGGCGTCACCGCCGCGCCGAGTCGCCAGGCGGCGAACAGCGCGACGACGAAGTCCGCCGTGTTGGGCAGCAGCAGCGCCACCACGTCGCCGCGCCGGACGCCTCGATCGCGCAGGGCCGTCGCGGCCCGGCGGACCCGGCGGGCGAATGCCGCATTGTCCATGGCTGACGCTTCGTCGGCCAGGCAGGGACCGTCCGGGGCGTGTCGGGCCCGCAGATCCGGCAGTTCCGCTATGTGCATGTCGGCTCCTCGAATCACGTCGACGGACGTCGGGCGCAGTGGGCGTCCCGACGAGGGACGGATGTCCGGTACGTGAGGAGAGACGGTACGAATCGGCGGTGCTCGCGGCCCATGGGCGCGGACGACGACACTCGGGGCGGCACTTGTGCGCGGCGCACAAGGCCCGCGGCAATGGTCCCGCCGGGGGGTACGCCCGCACTGGTACGCGCCGGCGCCGAGGTGCGGTTCACTCGGGGCCGGCGCGGGGCTGTGGGGAGCGCGGTCAGGCGAAGGCGCTCTCGCCGGTTACCGCCTTGCCGACGATGAGGGTGTTCATCTCGCGGGTGCCCTCGAACGAGTAGATCGCCTCGGCGTCGGCGAAGAACCGGGCGATGTCGTAGTCGAGGACGATGCCGTTTCCGCCGAAGATCTCCCGGCACCACGCCACCACCTCGCGCATCCGCGAGGTGACGAACGCCTTCGCCAGCGAGGAGTGCTCGTCACGGAAGACGCCGGCGTCCTGCAGCCGCGCGAGCTGGACCAGCATGCCCCAGCAGGCGGTGATGTTGCCGAGGCTCTTGACCAGCAGGTCCTGCACCATCTGGAACCGTGCGATCGGGCGGCCGAACTGCCGGCGCTGCTTGGCGTAGTCGAGCGCCAGCTCGTAGGCGCCGATCATCACGCCCAGGGCCTGCCAGGCGACGCCGCTGCGGGTGGCGCGGAGGATCTCCGCCACATCGCGGAAGGAGTCGATCCGCTGCAGTCGGTTGGCCTCGGGCACCTTGACGTCGGCCAGGGTGATCTCGGCGTTCTCCACGATCCGGAACGCGATCTTGTTCTCGATCTTCACCGGGGAGAAGCCCGGGGTGCCCTTCTCGACCACGAAGCCCTTGACCTTGTCGTCCGCCTCGTCGCGGGCCCAGACCACCACCAGGTCGGCGAAGGTCGCGTTGCCGATCCACCGCTTGGCGCCGTTGAGCACCCAGTTCTCGCCGTCCCAGCGGGCGGTGGTGCGCATGCCTCCGGCCACGTCGGAGCCGCCGAGCGGTTCTGTCATCGCGAAGGCGCCGATGGTCTCCAGCGCGGCCATCGAGGGCAGCCAGCGGTCCCGCTGCTCCTGGTCGCCACCCCGGTAGATGCTGTACATCCCCAGGCCGCTGTGCACGCCGAAGAAGGTGGCGCTGGATGCGTCGGTGCGGGTGTACTCCATCGACAGCATGCCGACCAGCAGGTTGCTTCCGGCCGGCAGGGGGTCGCCGTACCCCTCGTAGGGGACGCCTGCGAGTCCCAGTTCACGGAACCTGCCGATGAGTTCGTGGGGGAACTCGCCCTTGGCCCAGTACTCGTTGACGAGCGGCTTGACCTCGGTGCGCATGAAGGACCGGGCGCGGAGCAGCAGTTCACGCTCGTGTGGGGGCAGCAGCGACTCGACGTCGTAGAAGTCCGCGGCCAACCGCTCGTCGACGGAAGCCTTCTCGGATGCCTTCTCGGGCAGCAGGGCGGTCATGAGCGGGTCTCCTTCTCCACACGGGTGGCGCTGTCCAGGGCGGACAGCACGGCGATCTGCTTGGCGTCGCGCTCCTCGCCGAGGTCGGCGTACGAGCGGGAGCCGTAGGCGTCCTCGACGGCCGCGACGAGCCGTTCGGTCTGTTCGGGGCTCTGCTCCGGGCGGCCGAGCGAGTCCCACATCTTCTGCATCGACATGCCGATGTGCTCGGCCATGTGCCGGTAGCCGCCGGGGCCGCCGCCCAGGTGCGCGCCGAGGAACGGCCCCACCGTCGCCCAGCGCAGGCCGAGCGAGTTCACCATCACGGTGTCCAGCTCCGCCGGGCTGACGACGCCCTGCTCGACCAGGTAGATCGCCTCCCGGCTGAGGGCGTTCTGCAGGCGGTTGCCGACGAAGCCGGGGATCTCCTTGCGTTCCACGACCGGGACCCGGCCGACGAAGCGGTAGAACTCGACGGCCCGCGCCACGCTTTCCTCGGAAGTGCGCTTGCCCGGCACCACCTCCACGAGGGGCACCAGGTGCGGCGGATTGAACGGGTGGCCGATCAGGATCCGGCCGGCGTCCTCGATGGTGTCGGTGAACGCGGTGGCGGGGATCGCCGAGGACGAGCTGAGCAGCAGCGCGTGTGCGGGGGCAGCGCCGACCAGGGTGGTGAACAACTCCCGCTTGAAGTCGACGTTCTCCGGGCCGTTCTCCTGCACGACGTCTGCGTCGCCCACCGCGTCGGCGAGGCCGTCGGCGATCACCACCCGTTCGGCGAGGCCGTCGACGTTCAGGCCCTGCGCGGCCAGTTGTCCGGCCGCCCGGTCGAGTGCCTCGGCGACCGCCTCGGCCAGGTCCGGCCGCGGGTCGGTGATCCGCACCCGCAGGCCATGGCCGGCGAAGAGCGCGGCCCAGGACAGGCCGATCGTCCCGGCGCCGACCACCGCGGCGGTCGTGAATGGCTTGGTCATCACATCTCTTCCTTCTGCGTCCGTGGCCGCGTTCACCGCACGGGGTGGGCGGGCTGGGCCAGGTAGTCGTGGACGGGCTTGACCGGGGCCAGGGTGAGGTCGGTCAGGATGTGGCTGGCGGAGACGATCTCGCGCACCGGCAGATCGGCCAGCGGTGCCAGCACGTGCTCGAAGAGCTGCAGCCGGGCGGGGCCGGTCCAGGCGCCCTTCACCGTGATGTCGGTGATCTCGGTGCGCACCAACTGCGCGACCTGCGGCGCCCCGTCGAAGCCGGGGACCAGCTTCAGCATGTAGGTCGGCACACCGACCTGGGCCACGGCCTCCTCGACCGACAGCTCGTAGTGCTTGTAGCCCATCGTCGCGGTCGCCACCCGCAGCGTGCCGACGTCGAGGACGCCGACGAGCGCTCCGTGGTCGATGTAGAGGGCGGGCGAGCCGGCGGTCTTGGGGTAGGCACCGGCCTCGCGGCCGGACGTGATGGCCGGAAGGTTGTCCAGGTACATCGCGTGCAGGTACTCGCCCCGCTCGCCCTCGTGGCGGACCGCGATCGCCTGGCCGGACTCGGTGTACGGCCCGTAGCCGCTGACGTCGCCCATGCGCATGATCTCGAAGCGCACCAGGGGCTCGTCGATCTCCAGCGGCTCCGGCACCACGGCGCGCAGGGACTCGTGGTCGGTGCGATAGACGATGTTGAGGTACTCGCGGTGGGTGAAGCGCGGCACGACCGGCGGGTAGGCCGGGTTGGCCAGTGGCGTCGCGATGTGCCCGGGTACGTCGTGCTGTTGCATGGTATGTGTTCTCCCTCCGTTCCTACCGGCCCTGCCAGACCGGGGAGCGGCGCTCGGTGAAGGCGGTCATGCCTTCGCGCACGTCGGCGGAGGCCGCGAGGAGGGCCATCTGCCGCCCCTGCACGGCGAACGCCTCCTCCTCCGGCGTGCCGTCGGCGGCGCGGACGAGTTCCTTGACGGCGGCCAGGGCGAGGGGGGCGTTCCGCGCGATCCGCTCGGCCAGTTGCAGTGCGGTCTCGACGGTCCGGCCGGCCGGCACGACACGGTTGGCGATGCCGAGCCGGCCGGCCCGCTCGCCGGTGACCGGTTCGCCGGTCAGCAGCAGTTCCATCGCCAGGTGGTACGGGATGCGCTTGGGCAGCCGGATCGCCCCGCCGCCCGCGGCGATCAGCCCGCGGCTGACCTCGGGGAGACCGAACCGGGCGTCGTCCGCGGCGATGACGAGGTCGCAGCCCAGGGCCAGTTCGAAGCCGCCTCCCATGGCCCAGCCCTCGACAGCGGCGATCAGCGGCTTGGCCGTCCGGGCCTGGGTGAGACCGCCGAAGCCGCGTCCCGGGATCTCGGGCGACTCGCCGGCCAGGGCGGCCTTGAGGTCCATCCCGGCGCTGAACGTGCCTCCGGCGCCGGTGAGCACGCCGACCCGCAGGCCGGGGTCCGCCTCCAGTTGGTCGAGGGCCGCGGACAGTCCGGCGGCGACGGCCGCGTTGACCGCGTTGCGTGCCTTCGGCCGGTCGATGGTGATGAGCAGGGACGAACCGATGAGCTCGGTCCGCACCTCGCTTGTGGTGCTGTGCATGCTGTGAGTCCTTGCCTGACGGTCGGTCAGCGGTTTGCGGCGAGTTCCTCGAAGACCTCTTCGGTGTGCTGGCCGGGCAGCGGAGCGAGCCGGCGGACCGATGCGGGAGTGGCGGAGAACCGCACCGGGATGCCGACCGAGCGGATGGAGCCCTCGCTGGGGTGGTCCACCACGTCGAGCAGCCGGCCGCCGCGCACGTACGGGTCCTCGGCGGCCCGGTCGAGTTCGAGCACGGGCGCCATCGGGATGCTGTGCTTTGCGCAGATCCGCGTCCACTCCTCGGTGGTCAGGCTCGGCGAGCACTCCCCCACCAGCTCCATCAGCGCGTCGACGTCGTCGTCGTCGATGGAATCACCGTTGACGCGGGGGTCCGCGGCCAGATCGGTACGGTCGGCGGCGAGGAAGAAGTCCCGGAAGTTCGGCGGGTTGTACGGCATGACGCAGGCCAGGCCGTCCTTGGTGGGCACCGCTCGATGCCCCTTCTTCATCGACAACGGGAAGCCGGTGCGGCCTTCCGGCGGCTCGAAGACGTGCCCCGCCAGGTGCTCGACGAGGTTGAAGGCGATGAGCGTGTCGGTCATCGGGATCTCGACGTACTGGCCGGCGCCGGTGCGGTCGCGGTGCACCAGCGCGGCGAGCACCGAGTAGACGATCGTCAGCGCGCAGACCTTGTCGCCGATGATCGTCGGCAGGTACGCCGGGGTGCCCAGCGCCCGGTTGGCGACGTCCACCAGGCCGGAGGCGGCCTGCACGGTCTCGTCGTAGGCCGCGTTGCCGGCCCGGTCGGAGTCGCTGCGGAACCCCTGGGCGTGGGCGTAGACCAGGCCGGGGTTGCGGGCGGCGATGTCGGCGTGGCCGAGGCCGAGCCGGGCGAGCGCGCCCGGGCGCATGTTGGTGACCAGCACGTCGGCGCTGTCGATCAGCTCGAGGGCTCGTGCGCGGTCGGTGTCGTCCTTGAGGTTCAGCCTCACGCTGCGCTTGTTGCGGTTGACGTTGAGGTTGAGCGGGGTCATGCCGGGCGTGGTGCGGTAGGGGCCCACCCGTACCGTGTCGGACGGGGACTCGATCTTTATGACGTCGGCGCCCAGGTCGCCCAGGATCTGCGCCGCGTAGGGCCCCATCACCACCGTTGACAGATCGATGACCCGCACGCCGTCCAGCGGACCTGTGGTGCCGGCGGCCGTGATGTCCATCATCACTCCTGTTCACGCAGTAATTTCAAGGTGAATGTTTCCACCGACGACGTTATGCGTGAGCAGACCGAAAGGGAATGATCAACTGGCGAACAAGGGTATGACCAGAGTGGTCACACCCACTCCGGCATTCTCTGGAAAAGGTCGCTGGAAATCGGTCAGACGGTGATGACCTCGTCGAAGATCTGCCGGGCCCGGGCGGCGACCCCGCTCAGGTCACCACCGCCACCCGCCCGGTCGCCGCGGAACAACAGCCCTGTGACCAGGGTGGGTTGAAAGTCCTCGACGGGCAGCACGGCCACGTTGTCCAGCCGGTACAGATGCATGGGACTCTCCGGTGAGAGCATGGTCATCGAAAACGCAATACCGGAGGAGATCAGCTCCGAGCTTCCGGAATAGTCCGCCATTTTGATGCGGATTCTTTTCTTCACGCCGGCCGAATTCAGCCGGGCGTCGATTTCCTCGAAATAGGCCGGGGTGGCGTCGTTCGGTGTCGCGACGTACGACAGGTCGGCCAGCTCCTCCAGGGTGACGGACGTCCGCCCGGGGAACCGGTCGGCCGGGACCGCCGCACCCAGCACCTCGCGCATCACCTCGATGATCTCCAACGCCGGATCGGAGACCGGCAGCCGGGCCAGCGCCATCGCCAG
The DNA here is from genome assembly GCF_056432605.1 of Streptomyces sp. NPDC045022. NCBI lineage: Bacteria > Bacillati > Actinomycetota > Actinomycetes > Kitasatosporales > Streptomycetaceae > Streptomyces > Streptomyces sp. NPDC045022. The sequence continues at coordinate 50,398 of NZ_JBWKIR010000035.1, read as the reverse complement.
CCTGCCGTCGTGCACCGCGTCCGCCAGGTCCGCGGACGTACCGGGCCAGCGCTTGAGTTCGCACATCCCCCGGCAGGCGTCCTCCAGCAGCCGGACCCGCTCCCGCAGCAGCGGATGCACTCCGGCGGGCATCCCGATGAACAGCCTGTCCAGCTGCGGGCGCACCGCCTCGCTCAGCCGCCACGGGATCGAGTTGGCCCGCTCCAGGATGTCGCGCGCCATCGGCAGCAGGGCGGCGCCCGCCGGGGTGAGATCCACCCGGTGGGTGGTGCGCTCGAAGAGTTCGTGGCCGAGTTCACGTTCGAGGTCCTTGATCCGCTGGCTCAGCGGCGAGGCCGCCATGTGCAGTTTGCGCGCCGCCTGCGAGAAGTTGAGCTCCTCGGCCACGGCGACGAAGTAACGCAGGTGCAGCATGTCCACACCCGTCACCCTACCGGGGCGTGTTCCGGCAGGGCCGGACGAACGGTTCCCCGGTGCCGGGGTTCACGGACGCGGGGGACGGTGGCCGACCCCGGGTCGTGACGATTGAGTCGGAGGCCCTTGTCCTACGTGGTGGCGGCGATCAGACGTGAGACGCGGGCGGCGCCGACGCGCACGCGTCCCGGAGCTGTGACTGCCGCTGTTCGAACAGGAAGAAGACGGCGGCCGAACGAAAGGAAGCGCGCGCGGGCGGTGATCGCGTCGAGGAGCCCACTGCCGTGGAGAAGCGCTGGCCACCCACCGACGCGACAGCGCGCGGTACCACTTCGCGGTGCGCTGACCGGTCGGGGTCGGGGGCGTCTCAGGAACGGGGCTCCAGCACCTCCAGGGCGCCGGTTTCGGTGTCGTAGCTGCGCAGGGTGGTGAGCCGGACCGACAGCGGCGGCGCCGGCAGCAGCTCGGGGACCCGCCGGCCGGCGAAGGCACCGGCCCGCCGGGTCCGGCCGAGGGTTATGTGCGGGCTCCAGCGTCCGGGTTGGTGGAAGGGGTTGAGGGTCTCGGGCGGGCTGTCCGAGGCGACCGCCTCCCACACCCGGCGGTGCAAGCCGGCCAGCGCGGAGTCGAGGTCCAGCGCCCAGGCCAGCACCGAGGTGGGCCGCTCGAAGCGGACCACGCCGGTGAACCGCACCGGCAGCGGCAGGGCGGCGGCCACCTCGGCGAGCTCCCAGCGAATCGGGGCGGTCAGCTCCGGGCAGGCGGCCAGGGTGAGGTGCGGACTGTTGGTCGGTGAGCGGTGGCGCGCCTGACTGGGCAGCCCCGCGTCCGCGAGCCGCCGCCAGGCCTCCCGGACCGCCAGGTCCGCCGCCTCATCCAGCAGGAGCTCGACCGTGCGCACCGCCGCAGCCTACCGGCGATCGCCTGCGGTTCCGCCGCCGGCCGGGCCGTCAGGCCGGGGGCAAGGTCAGGGTGTCCAGCTCACCGACCAGCGACAACAGCCGGCCTGGGCTCGATCCCGGCGGTAGCGCCTCGCGCGGTGCCACACATGGGTGAAGACGATGCTTTGCAACGGGGCTCGGTGATCCCGCGGCGAGCGCCTGCAAGGAGCCGAAGTAGGAGACGCCGATCACGCCAACGATGCCGTCACACCACAGCTGCGCGGCAACCCACTCGAGGAGGTCGTACAGCTCCTGGCCCTGGAGAACGGGGCCGAAGTTGTAGTTCGACCATGACGCCGCCGGAGTCAACGGTTCCGCGCATGCCGCCGGTGACGTGCCCGTAGCCCTCCCGGACGACGCGCGTCGCGTGAGGTCACCGGCTTCGAGCGAGGAGAGCACCCGCGACGCACAGGACGACGGTGACGAGAACGACGGCTTGCACACCGTTCATGAAGGCGTTGCCGCTGCCGTCGACGGCGACCTTCAGCTGTGCGGGCTGTCGTCCGCGACCGGCGCCACGCCCAGCGCAGCGCCCCTGCCCCGGCCCGCAGCGGGCGGCGAGAGCAGATCGACCACGCGCCGTCCGACCCGTCGAGCCGAGCCTCGGCAACGCTCTCGCTGTGCGTGGAATTCACCACAATCTATACCGTTCAAGAGGAATGAAGCATAAGAGTGGGTTTTGCAGCCGGTTGCACGCCTCCGGTAACCAGCTCCAGGGATAACAACGATCAGTGGCATGGGAGAAGCGTTTGATCACGGCACGTAAGCGACGCACGGGGCTGGTGGCTACGGCCGGCGTACTCGGCGGCGTACTCGCACTCACGGCCCTCGGCGGTACCAGCAACGCTGCCACCAGCGACAACAACCCCGGGAACGACCCGAAAGCGCATGCGCAGGCAGCTGAGACCGGCGCCCAGGACGCTTCCGACGCCCGAATAGAGATCACGCCCGGGCAGGGTGCCTACAACGTCGGGATCAACGGCCCCGTCAAGGTCACCGTCAGCAACGGCAAGCTCACCAAGGTGACCATGACCGCCGTCGCGACCGGTGCCGAGGTTCCGGGCACCGTGTCCGCGGACGGCACGTCCTGGAAGCCGTACGGCCGGCTGGAGCGGGCCACCCGATACCAGGTCGCCGCAGAGGCCGAGGACGCCAAGGGCCGCTCCGCCACCGGGAACGCCACGATCACCACAGTGTCCCCGGCCAACGACTTCATCGGGCACCTCTCCCCCGAGGACGGCTCGACCGTCGGCGTGGGCATGCCGGTGACGGTCAACTTCTACAAGGCGGTCAGCGACAAGGCCGCTGTGGAGTCGAAGATCAAGGTCAGCTCCAGCGGCGGCCAGCAGGTCGTCGGTCACTGGTTCAGCGACAACCGCCTGGACTTCCGCCCCGAGAACTACTGGAAGCCCGGCTCCACCGTCACCGTCGAGCTCAACCTCCACGGCGTCCGGAAGACGGTCACGTTCAAGATCGGCCGGAGCCAGATCAGCACCGTCGACGCCAGGACGAAGCAGATGACCGTCGTCCGGAACGGCAAGACGATCAAGACCATCCCGATCTCGTCCGGCAGCCCCGAGCACCCGACGTACAACGGTCAGATGGTGATCTCCGAGAAGTTCCGGCAGATCCATATGAACGGTACGACCGTCGGTCTTACGGAGAAGGACGGCAAGCCCTCGTACGACATCAAGGCCGTACCGCATGCCATGCGCCTGACCGACTCGGGCACGTTCATCCACGGCAACTACTGGGGTGCCGACTCGGTCTTCGGCAAGGTCAACACCAGCCACGGCTGCGTGGGCCTGAAGGACGTCAGGGGCGGCAGCGACGGCAGGCAGCCCGCCGCGTGGTTCTTCGACCACTCGATGATCGGGGACGTCGTGATCGTCAAGAACTCCGGGGACAAGACCATGTTGGCCCCGGACAACGGCCTCAGCGACTGGAACATGCCGTGGACCGAGTGGGTCTCGGGCAGCGCGACCGGCTGACGCCACGTCGCTCCACCCGTATGACCCTGAGTCCCTTCCGCCAGGCGGCGGCCGACATGATGTCGGCCGCCGCCTGCTGGCAGTGGCGGGAGATGCCGCGGGAGTTCGGCGCCTGGCTGACCGTCCACAACCGCTTCCGGCAGTGGCCCCCGGTCGCTCACCCCGGGGCCGGTGCGGTCCCCCGTGTGCGTGTGGCCGCGCGCAGTGGACGAAGACGTGATCGCGGGCCGGTTCACACCTGTTCGGCGTGGACCGCGGGTGCACTTCGGACGGCGGCGCCGGGTGCGCCCGAGCGGCGGTGCCGGCTCAGGGCGAGGGCGGTGGTGGGGATGAGGGTCAGTGCGGCGACGGCCGTGCCGACCACGGCGGGGCCGGTGGATCCGAGGCCGGAGTCGAGAGTGAGGCCGGCGATCCAGGAGCCGATGGCGGTGCCGAGGTTGAACGCAGAGACGGCCAGGGCGGAGGCCAGGACGGGTGCCTGCCGTGCGTAGCGGACGGCCAAAGCCATCAGTACCGGATTGGCGCCGAGGCCGAAGAATCCCAGCAGGGCGACCAGGATGACCGTGGGAACGGCGTAGCCGGCCAGCAGGGAGATCGCGAGGAGTAGGAGGGTCGCGCCCGCGGCGGCCACGAGGGTCACCGTGTGCGGGCGGCGGTCGCCCGGACGGCCCCCGACGATCGAGCCGGCGAGGGCGCCGAGGCCGAAGCCGACGAGGACCAGCGGTACGAGCCCGCCGGGGAGACCGGTCCGGTCGGTCAGCAGCGGTGCGATGTAGGAGTACGCGGCCAGGACGCCGCCGGTCGTGGTGGCGCAGGCGGCCAGTACCAGCCACAGGCGAGTCGAGCGCAGCGCGGTCAGCTCGGCGCGGATCGACCCCGCCTGCTGGGCCGGGCCGTCGTGCGGCACGGTGCGGGCGATGAGGACGATGGCCGCCGCGGCGAGCGCCGCGAGGGCCCAGAAGGGTCCCCGCCAGCCCATGAGCTGCCCGGCGAACGCACCCAGCGGCACGCCGACGACGTTGGCGAGCATGGCCCCTGCCCCCACGAGACCCAGCGCGCGGGAGCTGGCGGCAGGGCCGGCGGCCTGAGTGGCGGCCACGTTGGCCACGGCCCAGAACGCTCCGGTAGCCAGCGCGGTCAGGAACCGTGCCGCCAGGAGCAGGGTGAAGCCGGAGCCGAAGGCGACGATGACATGTCCGGTGGCGAAGACCCCCAGGGCGAGCATCAGGGTCAGCCGCTTGGGCAGCCGCAGCGTGAGCATCGCCATCAGCGGCGCGCCGACGATCATCCCGACGGCGAAGACGGTGATCACCAGCCCGGTCTGGGCCACGCTGACCTGCAGGTCGCCCGCGATCTCGGGCAGCAGACCGGCGACGACGAACTCGGTGGTGCCCATCAGGAACGTGCCCAGCGCCAGTATGTAGACGACGAGCGGCAGCCGGGCGGGCGTCGCCTGCTCGCGGCGCTCGGCCCGTACGTCGGCCTGGGCCTGGAGGACTCCTCCTCGCGTACTCATGCATCAACTCCGTGGGGGTGGTGATCGGGGTACTGATCCCACGAAACCGGCTTCCTCGGGCACGGAGAAGGTCGCGTTTATAGGGGGGACAAGCTCAACCTCCCTCCCCGGGCGACCGTGGCTACCGTGGAGGGCATGGACCAGCGACCCGACAGCCGTGTCGACCACCGCACCGAGATCCGGGACTTTCTCGCCAGCAGGCGTGCCAAGATCACCCCGGAGCAGGCCGGGCTGCCCACCAGCGCCCGCCGCCGGGTCCCGGGCCTGCGGCGCGAGGAAGTCGCCGTGCTCGCCGGTGTGAGCACCGAGTGGTACACACGGCTGGAGAAGGGCCACATCAGTGGTGTCTCCGAAGACGTTCTCGCCGCGGTCGCCCAGGCACTGCAGCTGGACGAGGACGAACGCACCTACCTGTTCGACCTGGCCCGCGCCGCCCGGCCCGCCCACCGCATACCGTCCCGCCGCAAGGACGTCGAGGTCCCGCCCCGCATCCAATGGCTGCTCGACTCCATGACCCTCTCGTCCGCGTTCGTACGCAACGGCCGCCAGGACGTCATCGCCGACAACCCGCTGGCCCGGGCCCTGCACGCCCCGATGTACGAAAGCACCACCACCGACAAACGCGGCCGTCCCAACGTCGCCCGCTATATCTTCCTCGATCCCGGCGCCCAGGACTTCTTCGTCGACTGGGACGCCGCCACCGTCGCCACCGCCGCGTTGCTGCGCGCCGAGGCCGGTCGTGAGCCCCACGACCGGGCCCTGCGCGAGCTCATCGGCGAGCTGTCCACCCTCAGCCCCGAGTTCCGCAGCCAGTGGGCCGCCCACGACGTGCGCATCCGGCACGACGGCATCAAGCGACTCCAGCACCCCGACGTCGGCCTCGTCGAGCTGACCTACCAGTCCTTGGACCTGCCCATGCCCCACCGTGCGGTGCACGACCTGACCCTCTACACCGCCGAACCGGGCACCACCTCCGAAGACCGACTCAAGCTCCTCACCAGCCTCGCAGCCACCCGCTCCCAGACGACCGAGCCCACCGACCAGCTGCACTGAACGACCTGCTCGGGAAGCAGGACGCCTCCACGAGCGCCAGCAGACGCCCGAGGACTGGTTCGTTGTTCCGCGTCTCGGTCCCGGCCTGGCAGAACACCGCTGAGGGCGGCGTAGAGCCTGCCTGGTACACGGTGTGGGTTCAGGCCCCCGCCCACGTGAAGCGCGTTGAGGGGGTCTCGTACGACGACGTGCCCACGACATATATGAAGCCGCCGTCGCCGTGCGTGGCCCGGCATGCGCGCAGGGCCCGGCCGTCATGCCGGCCGGGCCCTGCGAAGAGGGTGCGTTGTGTGTGCGGGTCAGATCACCATCGGTACCAGCGGCCGCGGCCGCCGCCGGCGCTCGTGGACCGCATGACGAAGCCGAGCAGCCACAGCACCAGGACGGCGACCGCGACCCACCAAAGGATCTTGATGGCGAAGCCGGCGCCGAAAAGGATCAGTGCGAGAAGCAGAACAAGCAGCAGGGGAACCATAGTTATCAACCTCCTGAGCCGCCGTATGCCCCGCGACTGGTCGTTCATTCCGCAGCTCTGGCTTGTTTGCACAGGGAGAGCCGGGGCACGAGTGGGCTACCGCGAAAGCGACACCGAAGCAATGAGGAGGCGCATTCCATGACTGCCGGCGAGAAGGCCAAGGCGAAGACCGAGCAGGCCAAGGGCAAGGCCAAGGAGGCCACCGGAAGCGCCATCGGGAATGACCGCATGGCTGCCGAAGGACAGGCGGAAAAGAGCACGGGCGATGCCCGTGAGGCAAAGGAAAAGACCAAGGACGCCTTCAAGCACTGACGTCGTCTCTTTCATTCGAAGGGCCTTCCCGTGCATGCCCCGGGGAGGCCCTTCGAGGTATTTGCCGATGGAAGCGGTTGCACATCCAGGCACTCGGCCCAGGGAGTCACTCGCACCTCGACTGGCGGCTTGGGGCGGTTCCGTGCACGCGGCTGCCTACTCGTAGCAGGGAGCCCCGCACAGCACGGTGACCGTTCCGCTCTCGGCGGCCGCCGCAGAGGAGGTGTCCGGTGTGGTGGCTACCGGTGCCTTGTGGGAGTCCCAGGGCATGGGCGCAGCCAGGGCCTGCGGCCCGAGAGCGGCGAAGGCCGCGGTGGTCACGAACACAGCCGCAAGTGCACGCTTACGCAGGCGCATCCGAACTCCTGGGTCGACCGGTGCGGTTCGGCTGCTGGCGCACCTCTCGGAAGGCCATCGCCGGATGCCAGTCTCAACGCGCAGGCCGCCCACAGGCCAGGGGCTGCGGCGGGGTTCGACGCATCTCCACACCATCGCCGCGACCGGTGGATCACGCTCCACACAGACCCGCTGACAGCCGCAGTGACTCCCGAAGGGCGCCAACTGCGGCAATCCACAACCGCACTTCGAGGCGGGCACCTTCTTGGGCAGGCTGACGGCCGGCGGGGAAGCGGCCCGGGAGCGACCGCCGGCCGGGAGCGGGAACACCGTCAGCCCGCACCGGACGAGGCCGACGGCCGCCGTGGCAAGGCGGGGTCGCACGCAGAGTGGTCCTCGGCAGCGCACTCGCAGCAGCGTTTGCCGCCCCGGAGGAGCCCGTCGCGGCCTGAACACGGGCCTCTGGCTTCGTTCACGAGAACCGGTTCTGGCTCGCTTTCCGTGAACGGGTCACCCGGCGTCATGCGACGTAGGTCAAAGGCTGTGGTTCTGGTGCGCTTCTGTGGCGAGAAAGTCTCGCGCCGCGGAGGTAACCCGGTCGCGAATGTGCTGCTGGTCCGGAGGTTGATCGTTCGGCAGGTCGAGCGCTCTCGCCAGATCAACGATGGGTTGCAGCGCGTCGGGGTAGTCGAGTTCGGCTGCAGCTTCCTCATAGATCAGCTTCGCTCCGTGCACGGGACCGAGTTGGCACTCCAGGATCTGGCCGGCCACCACTGGGCCGCGGTCCATCGCGCCCTGGCAAGATCTTCTGAGGTCAGCAGCAGCAGACCCAACTCTCCCAGCACAAGGTCGAACAGCTCGCGGGCCTGGGGATACTCACCACGCGCGAGGCCAGCCAGCAGGGGAAGCGAGGGAGCCTCGATGTCGGCCATCAGGGCGTCCAGGCCCAACTGGACCAGGTAGCCTCACTTCAGGTGCGGCCGAAGAACCGGCCCCCGTCCTCCACCTCGAACCACGGGGTGCCGGTGTGCCCGCCCATATTGGCGTGCAGCGTCTTCTCCTTGGTGCCGAAGGCGTCGAACAGATCCAGGGCCCGCTGCCGGGGGTTTCCTTCGTCGTCCCACTGCAGCAGGAACAGCAGCGGAATGGTGACCTGCCGGGCCTCCTCACGCCGGGCGCGGGGCACGTAACCCCCGGCGAAGAAACCGGCGGCCGCGATGCGCGGCTCGACCACCGCCAGCCGAATGCCGACGGCGGTCCACCCCAAGTACCCGACCGGGCCGCCGATCTCGGGCAGCGAAAGGAGGGCGTCCAGGGTGGTCCGGCATTCCGGGACCGCCTTTTCGGCCAGCGGGCCGATGAAGGACTCGAAGATCTCATCGACCGGCTCGCCGGCCTGCATCGCCCGGCGGAGGTCGGCGCGGGCCTGTTTCGTCGGCGGCGGAACGTGGCCGGTCACCGCACCCGGGGGCATCGATAGCGGCCACCGCGCAGCCGTACGCCGCGGAGTGCCGGGCCCGAGCCACCAGCCGGGGTTCCCCCTTGGGCAGGCCGTTGTTGTGGGCCATCAGGATCAGCGGAACCGGTGCGGATCCAGGCGTCCACAGGGTGCCGGGGATCTCGCCGAGGGTGAACTCGCGTTCGAGGACGCCGTCGTCGAGGCGCTGTTCAGAAGTGAATCGCATGGTCGTGCCTTTCGGGAGTGCTCTGGAACGGCGCTCCCGGACGACCTATCGCCCGACCGTGACCCCGGAGTGGAGCACCCATGTCAATACGTTCACGGGTACCACCTCCTCGTTCTCTCGCACGGCCTCCGGAAACGTAGCAGCGGTCGCCGTGGGCCGCCAAACGGGTTCTTGCGCGGGCTCCGTGGCCGGATGCCAAAGGGTCGGAACACTATGAACATCGAACACGACGCGCCGCCGACGCCTCCTGATCTCGTGTACGGCTGCTGTAGGTTCTCGTGAACAGAGCCAAGCCCCGGGGAACAGCGCAGATGGGCGTGCGCTGCTCGCCCGGGGTTTGGAGATCTGCGGTATCAGTGGGCGACGAGGTCTTCGCTGACCAGCGGGGACGGGGCGGCATCAAAGCGGTCGTGCAGCAGTACTCCAGCGGGAAATCGTGATCTTGACGACCGGACGACCCGCTGGCGGTTGGTGCTTGTCGCGAGTAGGGCCGGGGCCGGGCGGCGCTCAGTTCGTGCCGGATCCGCTCTTCCATGCGAGGCGGAGCTGCTCTGCGGCATCGGTGGCTTGGCGAAGACCTGCCTGGTAGGCCGGTTCCCAGGCCGTGCGGTCGTTCAGGTCTGAGCCGAATGCGCGTATTGATGCCGGATCGGGCTCGATGGTTACCGCCGTGTGCGCCCCGGCGACCGCCAGCTCCTGGTGGAGCAACTCGGGGGGAAACAGGTGCGCTTGTGGGTCGATCACGACGAGTACGCGGGCTCCGGCCGCGAGTCCGGCGTTGGTCGCCGAGCGCAGGGAGCCGTCCATGTATCGGCGGCCGTTGATGGTGATCGGTGGGTAGATGCCCGGGAAGGCGGTGCTTGCCGCCACGGCGGAGGGCAGCGATGCGCCACTGGCACGGTCGAAGACCTTCTGCTCGCCGGTCTCAGCGTCCAGCACAGTGATGAGCAGCTTCCGGTCCGGCCACTGGTCTGCGTCGACCATGGCGCGCATCCGGGCGATATGTGTCTGCTCGGGGCCGGTCTCGGCGGCGAGCGCGATCCGGCCCACCCGGCGCCGCGCCTCGGCTGGGTTCGAGGCGGCATTGCCGAGCACGGCGAACGCCTCGCCCAACCGACGCCCGTCCACCTGGGGCGGGGTGCCGTCGGAGTCGGCAGGGCGCACAGGACTGGCGAGCCGGCTGGGGTCCTGACCGGTGGCCAGCACTGCGCCGATGATCGCGCCGGTCGACGTGCCGACAATCAGATCAGCCTCGCTGAGATCCACCCCGCCGCGGCGCAGTCCGCAGGCCAGTCCGGCCATCCAGGCCGCACCAACGGGGCCTCCGGCGCCCAGTGCGAGTGCCCGGTCGAGCGTGCACATGACTGCCTCCTCCCGTTATTGAAACAGTCGTACCATATACTGATGCGGGTTCGGATTCGCAGTACGGAGAGGACGATCCACCGTGGGGCGACCCCCAGATCCCACAAGACGGGAGGCCACGCTGGCGCAGGCGACCAACTACGTACTGGCGCACGGCCTGGCCGGGCTGAGCCTGCGGCCGTTGGCCGCGGCTCTCGATACCAGTCCGCGAATGCTGCTCTATGACTTCGGCAGCAAGCAGGAGTTGGTATCTGCCGTCCTTGCCGAGGCACGCCGCCGCGGTGCGACGCGGTTGGCCGAGAACCTCCCCCGGGAGGCAGCCTCTCCGGAGGAACGCCTGCGCGGCATCTGGGCCTGGATCAGCGCACCGGAGCGCGCCCCGTTCGTCCGGCTGTTCTTCGAAGTGCACGCCGACGGCCTGGCTCACCCCGAGAACTACCCGGACCGGGCCGAGGCGATCACGGACTGGTTCAACACCCTCGGCGCCACGTTCCGCGACATCGCCACCGGCCCCGATGACGCTATTACTCCCACGCTGGTCATGGCCGTCATCCGGGGTCTCCTTTTCGATCTCACGACCACCGGCGACCGCCGCCGTACCGACCGCGCCCTGGACCGCTTCTGCGAACTCCTCCGGCAAGGAAGTCGGAAGTGAAATCCGTTGCGTACCCCTAGTGTTGAGCCGCCAACTCAGACACGGGGGTAGTGATGACTGGTCAGTGGGAGACGCTCGGCGAGGCAGGTGGCATAGAGGCGTACGTGCACCGACCCGCGGGTGAGGTGCTGGGCGCCGTGGTCGTCTGCTCCGAACTGTACGGAGTCAATGCCTACGTCCGCGGGACCTGCGCGGAGTTGGCGGCGACCGGGTACACCGCGCTGGCGCCCGACTACTACTGGCGCAACGCTCGCCGCACCGAACTCGGTTACTCGCCCGAGGAACGGGAGAGCGGCCTGGTGTTGACAAGGGCTGCGACCACGACTACGTCATCGACAAGCCGCCCGCCCAGGTGCCTCCGCCGCCGGTGGAGCAGGACGCCGGAACGTGGGCGGCGACGCAGGGCGCAGTGCACGGGCGGCAGACGAGGGTGCAGATCTCGGTTCAGGGGCGGTCGTCCACGGCCGTGGTCCTGGAGGCGCTCCACGTGCGCCTCGTCAGCCGCGGCAACCCGGCCGCCGGGAGCGCGTACGCCATGGGCCAGGGCTGCGGCGGCGACCTCGCTCCCCGACGATTCACCGTGAACCTCGACGTCGACCGCCCCATCGCCCGCCCGACGGACGGCGCCGACAGCGAACACACCATCCCGGCCGTGCACTTTCCGTACCGCGTCTCCGCCGAGGATCCGGAGGTGCTGCTGGTCGCCGCGACGACACAGACCTACGACGCCCGCTGGTACCTCGAACTCGACTGGTCCTGCCAGGGCCGCACCGGCACGATCCGCATCGACGACCACGGCCGCCCGTTCGACACCACCAGCATCAAGGGGATGCCGCGCTACTGGTACGGCACGAACGACACAGGCGCGCGTGCCTGGGTCCCGTACGACAGCTAAGGGCTTCCAGACGCTCTCGGTATCGGCTTTTTGCGGCGCCTGGGTAGCCCCCAGGCACCGCACCCGGCACACGCCGCCCACCACCCCCTTGTTCACTCGGCCAATCGACCACCCGTACCTTTGGCCGATCCGCACACCCGACCACCCCACCCCCCTCCGCATCATCGAGGGCCAGACAACGCCCGAAGGCACAGGGAGCAGTGGGATGGGGAACGTGGGGGTCCGGCCGGAGGCCGGACCACAGGGGACACAGGCACGTCGGCTCACCCGGCGGCAGCCGGTGCAGCGCCTCGTCGGTGAGGCCGCCGGCAGTCCGCTCAGGCGGACCATGGGCGTGGCCCAGCTGACGCTGCTCAGCGTGGGGGCCACTCTCGGCACGGGCATCTTCGTGGTGCTCGGCCAGGCGGTGCCGCAGGCGGGACCGGCCATCGTCGTCTCCTTCGTGCTGGCCGGCGTCACCGCCCTGTTCTCGGCGCTTTCGTACGCCGAGCTGGCCGGCATGATCCCTGGCTCGGGCTCCTCGTACAGCTACGCCTACGCCACCCTCGGCGAGCTGGTCGCCTGGGTGTGCGGGTGGTGTCTGATCCTGGAGTACGGGGTGTCCGTGGCCGCCGTCGCCGTCGGCTGGGGACAGTACGTCAACGAGTTGCTCCAGCTCACCTTCGGGGTCACCCTTCCCGACTCGCTCAGTGCGCCGCCCGGTGCCGGCGGCACCATGAACGTCCCGGCCGCCCTCATCGTCGTACTCGCCATGGTCGTCCTGCTGCGCGGGGCCAAGGAGAGCGCGGTCGCCAACACCATCATGGTCGCCGTCAAGATCGCGGCCCTCGTCCTGTTCTGCGCCGTCGCCTTCACCGCCTTCCGCGCCGGGAACTTCCACCCTCTCTTCCCGCTCGGCGCTGCCGGCATGAGCGCCGGAGCGGCCTCGCTCTTCTTCTCCTACATCGGGTTCGACGCCGCCTCCACCGCAGGTGAAGAGGCACGCAACCCCCAAAGAGACCTGCCGCGCGCCATCATCCTGTCCCTCGTCCTGGTCACCGCCCTGTACGTGCTCGTCGCCGTCGCCGCGCTCGGTGCCATGCCGTGGAAGCAGTTCGCGGGGACCGAGGCCACGCTCAGCGAGGTGCTCGTACGGTCCGTCGGGGGCGGAAACCTGTGGCCGATCCTGCTGTCCGTCGGCGCGGTCGTCGCCACCACCAGCGTGGTGCTCACCGTGCAGTACGGGCAGATCCGCATCCTGTTCGCGATGGCCCGGGACGGGCTCGTGCCCCCGATGTTCGCCAAGGTGCATCCCCGCACCGGCGTGCCCCGCGCCAACACCGTGATCGTTTCGGCGTTCATCGCCGTCCTCGCCGCCCTCGTCCCGCTCGGCAGCCTCGCCGACGCCACCAGCATCGGCACTCTCTTCGCGTTCATGCTGGTCAACCTGGCGGTCGTACTGCTGCGTCGGCGCAACCCCGACACCCCGCGCTCCTTCCGGGTGCCGCTGTCGCCCGTCACGCCCCTGCTCGGCGTCGGGTTCTGCGTCTACATGCTGGGCAGTCTGGGCGCCGGCACCTGGATCGCCTTCGGCGCGTGGATGGCCGCCGGGCTGGTGATCTACGGCCTCTACGGCATCCGGCACTCCAAGCTCGACCAGCCACGGGAAGACCCCGCATGAGCACCCTCGACCTCACCGCCGACGTCGTCACCCTCACCCGCGCCCTTGTCGACCTGCCCTCCGAGAGCGGTCGGGAGGACGTCATCGCGGACGTCGTCCACGCCGCCCTGCGCGCCCTGCCCCACCTCACCGTCGACCGGGTCGGCAACTCCGTCGTCGCCCGCACCCACCTCGGCCGTCCCGAACGCTCCCTGATCGCCGGGCACCTGGACACCGTCCCGGCCGCCGGGAACCTGCCCTCGCGGCTCGCCGACGGCCGTGTGCACGGGCTCGGCGCCTGCGACATGAAGGGCGGGGTGGCCGTCGCCCTGCGGTTGGCGGCCACCGTGTCCGCGCCCGTCCGCGATCTCACGTACGTCTTCTACGAGTGCGAGGAGGTGGAAGGGGACAGGAACGGGCTCGCCCGCATCAGCGCCGAGCGGCCCGACCTGCTCGCGGACGCCTCACTCGCCGTCCTCATGGAGCCCTCCGACGCCGGCGTGGAGGCCGGCTGCCAGGGCATCCTCACCGCCGACATCATGGTCAAGGGCGCCCGCGCCCACACCGCCCGCGCCTGGCAGGGCGTCAACGCCGCCCACAAGGCCGCCCGGGTCCTGCGGCGGCTCGACGAGCACCAGCCGGAGCGGGTCGTCGTCGACGGGCTGGAGTACCGGGAGGGGCTCAGCGCCGTCGTCGTACGGGCCGGGGTCGCCGGGAACGTCGTCCCCGACGAGTGCGTCGTCACCGTCAACTGCCGCTTCGCACCCAGCCGTTCACCCGAGGAGGCGGAGGCGTACGTGCGCTCCCTCTTCCCGGAGTACGAGGTTCGTGTCACGGAAGTCGTCGCGGGCGCCCTGCCTCACCTGGACCGGGTCGGCGGGCTCGTCGCCGCGCTCGGTGCCGGGCCGCGGCCCAAGCTCGGCTGGACGGACGTCGCCCGGTTCGCCGCCCTGGGCGTGCCCGCGCTCAACTACGGCCCCGGGGACCCGTCCCTCGCCCACACCGCCGGGGAGTACGTCCCCGTGGAGCACCTCGAGCACTGCGAGAGCAGGCTCAGGGCGTGGCTGAGCTGAGACCCGCTAGCACCCTCAACTGCAGCCACAGCACCAGCCGCTTGTCGGGGTCGTCCAGGTCCACCCCGACGTGCTGCTGGAGCTGCTTGAGACGGTAGCGGCAGGTGTTGGGGTGCACGGCGAGGAGCTTCGCCGCGCCCGCCATGTCACAGCTCGCGTCGAACCAGCAGACCAGTGTGCGCGCGTACTCCGTGCCGTGCGCCGCGTCGTACGCCACCACCCGCTGCCACGCTCCCACGCTCAACTCCCGCCGTCCGCCCATCACTTCGGCCAGCCGCAACAGCGTCACCCGGTGCCGCACCTCGTCCACGGTGGCCACCGGCAGCTCGGCGTCCAGCACCCGCAGCACCAGGTCCGCGTCCGCCCTCGAGTCCGCCAACGCCGCCGCGTCCGGCACGACCTCGCCGAGCGCCGCCCGCACCGGCACCCGCAGCGCCTGCCCGGCCCGCGCCACGATGTCCTCTGCCAGTTTTCTGTGCCGCTCGCCCGGCCCGGGCAGTACCGCGTACACCACCCCGTCCACCAGCACCCCCGCATGCCGGCCGTAGCGCGCCTCGCACTGCAGCCGTACGACGTCCAGCAGGCGCAGCGCCGTGCGCTCGGCGTCCGGAACGCTCGCGGCGGAGTCCAGCACGAAGGCCACCACCCGGGCCGGCCCGGCCAGACCCAGGCGTTCGCCCGCTGTCTCCGCATCCGCCGCCGTGCCGTCCAGCAGGCGGCGCAGCAGCTCGCTGCCCCGGTGCCGAGCCAGTTCTCGGGCCGCGCGGGCCCGCAGCAGGAGCAGGGCGGCCGTGGAGGCGCCCTGGGCGAGGGTGTCCTCGGCGTCCGGGGCGAGCGAGCCGGCGTCGATCACCCACACCGAGCCGAGCGTCTCCCCGCCGGCCCGCACCGGCATCGCCAGCCGGGGCAGGTCCCCGTCGCACAGCGCGGGCAGGCGGAGCGGGCGGTCGGCGGCGAACAGCCGGCGGTACTGCCCGGTGTTCTCCGCGCTGGCCGGCACCTGGCGGCCGAGGATGCTCTGTCGGCGGTCCTCGTCCACCGGCTGGCCGGGGACGGTGGAGTAGGCGAGGATCCGCTGCCGGGGATCCTCGACGGCGGTGGCCCCGCCGGTCGCCGTCGCGATCGCGTCGGCCAGCGCGAACAGGTCGCCCAGCCCGCTGTCGGAGGCCGCTGTGGTGGGCCGTGCGGCGATGGCCGAGGCCAGCAGCAGATGCACATGGTGCCAGGCGGCGTCCTCCGCGACGGACAGCAGCGCCACGCCGTGCGCCTCCGCCTGCTCGACCGGTCCGTCGGCGCCGCGCACCACCACCCCGGTCAGCCCGGCCTGACTCGCCGACCGCAGCAGCGGCCCGGATTCCGCCGCCGGCACGCCGACCGCCAGCAGCAGCGCGCCGGGCAGCCGAGGGAGCGGGGTGCGGCCGTCGTAGAGCACCGCCTCGGTGACCGGTACGGCCTGCCCGGCGGGGGCCGTGTGCATGCGCAGGGCGGGGCCGCCGACCACGTCAAGGAGATCACCGAGGGTGCAGACGTCCATGAGTGGTTCCCAGCAGGCTGTTGGCGGATGGTGAAACGAACGTTCGCATGCCTTGGCCACTCGCACAACACGCGAGGGGTCGGCTCCTTCGAGACTCGTGCCATGAGAGCAGGAGTCACCATCCGTACCGTCCACGACGTCGCCGGGCTCGGGGCCGTGGCCGACTACTTCAGCGACGTCTGGCAGACCCCCCGCACCGCCCCGCCCTACCCGGCCGAGGTCCTGCACAGCCTGGTGCACGCCGGCGGCGCGGTCCACGCCGCGTACGACGGGCAGCGGCTCGCCGGCGCATCCGTCGCCGTCCTCGGCGCCGAGCGCAGCACGTACTCGCTGGTGGCCGCCGCCGACCGGGGGCTCGGGCACGCCGTGAAACTGGCCCAGCGGGACTGGGCGGCCGGGCTCGGCGCCCGCACCATGCGCTGGACCTTCGACCCGCTGGTCGGCCGCAACGCCCGCTTCAACCTGGTCAAGCTGGGCGCCGCCGGCACGGAGTACCTGGTCGACTTCTACGGCCCCATGACCGACGGCATGAACGACGGCGACGAGAGCGACCGGCTGACGGTGGCGTGGGACCTGGACACCGCGCGGAGCGGGGACGAGTCCGTGCCCCACGCCGGCGCCCCCGTCACCCACACCGCCCCCGACGGCGCCCCCCTCGCCCGCCGCGACGAACGGCACCTGTGGTGCCGGGTGCCCGAGGACATCGTCAAGCTGCGCGCCGCCGACCCGGCGCTGGCGCTGCGCTGGCGGCACGCGGTGCGCGAGGTGCTGCTGACGGCTTTCATGCGCGGCTTCCGGGCCACCGGGATGTCCCGCGACGGCTGGTACACGCTCACCCGGACGGAGGGGCCCGCATGAAGCTCGAACGCGTCGAGATCGTGCACGTCGCGATCCCGCTGGTCACCCCGTTCCGTACGTCCTTCGGGACCATGACGACGAAGGACTCCTTCCTCCTGCACGTCGTCACCGACTGCGCCGAGGGCTGGTCGGAGTTCGCCGCCGACCCCGAGCCGCTGTACTGCTCGGAGTTCGTCGCCGGCGCCGAGATCGTGCTGCAGGACTTCCTGATCCCGCGCGTGGCGGCGCTGGGAGAGGTCACGACCGCCGCCCTCGCCCCGGCCCTGGCGAAGATCAAGGGCCACGAGCTGGCCAAGGCGGCCCTGGAGACCGCCCTGCTGGACGCCGAGCTGCGCTCGTACGGCATGCCGCTCTCCGTGTATCTCGGCGCGGTACGGGACCGGGTGCCCGCCGGGGTGTCGGTCGGCATCAAGAACTCGGTGCCCGAGTTGCTGGACGACGTCGAGCGCTACCTCGCCGAGGGCTATGTCCGCATCAAGCTGAAGATCGAGCCCGGCTGGGACGTCGACCCGGTCCGCGCGGTTCGCGAGCGCTTCGGTGCCGACCTCCCGCTCCAGGTCGACGCCAACACCGCGTACACCCTCGCGGACGCCGAGCACCTGCGACGCCTCGACGACTTCGGGCTGCTGCTGATCGAGGAGCCGCTGGAGGAGAACAACCTGCACGCCCACGCCCACCTCCAGCAACGGCTGCGCACCCCCGTCTGTCTGGACGAGTCCCTGCACCACGCCCGCGACACCGCCGCCGCCATCGCGATGGACGCCTGCCGGGTGGTGAACGTCAAGCCCGCCCGGGTCGGCGGCTACCTGGAGGCCCGCCGCGTCCACGACGTGGCGCACGCGCACGGGGTCCCGGTGTGGTGCGGCGGCATGCTGGAGACGGGCATCGGCCGCGCCCCCAACCTCGCCCTCGCAGCCCTCCCCGGCTTCACCCTCCCCGGCGACACCTCCGCCTCGTCCCGCTACTTCGCCGAGGACATCACCGAGCCCTTCGTCCTGCACAACGGCCACCTCCCGGTCCCGGCCACCCCCGGAATCGGCGTCGAGCCCCTCCCGGAGGCCCTACGCCGCTTCACCCGGGAGCGACGGGACCTGTACGCGGCATGAGGCACAGGTGGCGGTCACGTCAGGGCCGCTTCACCAGAAGGACGGCGGCGTGGAGGCCGCGGAGTACCGGGTGTGGGTCCGCGCCCGACCATGCCGGCCGACGACGTCGACTACGACCAGGTCGCCACCGAGCGGCTGGAGCCGCCGCCCACGTCGATGGTCCGTGAGGTGCTCGGGGAGCGCCGGCCCTCGGGCTGGGTGCCGGCGAAGGCCCGCGAGGGCCGGGGCCCACCCCGGGGTGTGCTGCACGCGCCGGACTGCGAAGAGGCACCGCAGGGCGCGCCTCTGCTCGATGTGGAGCACGCGCTGAACGTCGCGGGGACCCCGGGACGCGGCTGTGCACGCTGTGCGGGTGCGCTCAGGAGCTGACGCCGATGCTGAGCGGCTACGAGGTGGCGGGGGCGGCGTCCGGAGGTCATCGGAGCGTACAGCCTCCGGCGGAGTCCTCCGGGTCGCGGACGAAGCCAAGGGAGTCGGTACCTGACCGGCGGCGTCGGCGGACTTCTGCCGCAGGCGCCCCACCCTCCGCCTCACCAGCCGGCCCCGGCCGGCCTGGCGGCCCAGGACTTTGTGGCCGCCGCCGTCGCGGATACGGCCGAGTTTCTTGACGTCCACGGGGACCAGTTCGCCGGGCCGGTCGCGTTCGTAGCGGCGGATGGGCCGGCCGGTGGGCCGGTCCAGGAAGGCCGGACGGTTCAGGCCGTGCCGGGTGAGGATGCGGTGCACGGTGGAGGCGGGCAGGCCCCGGATGGGGCCGATACGTGCCGGGCCAGCTTGCGGTCCTGCCGCAGCCTGCAGACATGCGCCTCGGTGGCGGCTGCGGTCCGGTGCGGTGCGGTGTCCTGCGGGGACAGCTGGAACGGTCGATGAGTCCGCTCTCGCCCTCGGACCGCCAGCGCCCCAGCGTCGGATCCACTTGTGGGCCGTGGGACGGGCCATGCCCATCTCTGCTGCGACGTGGGCGACGGGACGGCCGGAGCGGACACGTTCGACGAGCAGCCACCTGCCGTGAACAGTCAGCCGGGCATTACGGGGACACGAAGGCCTCCGTGCGGTGAAGATCCGACACCTCCACCACACACGGGGGCCTTCGCCACGATCAAGACCGGCCCGCGTTAACAACGCGTGTCTCGAAAGTGCCTGGTGAGGATGGTGGAGAGCCAATTTGTGATCCAGAATGACTGGATGGTCACGCTTGAGACTCCCCGTTTGATCCTGCGTCGCTGGCGCGAGGAAGACGTTGCGCCCATGGCTGCCGTCAATGCCGACCCGGAGGTCATGCGGTGGATCCGTGACGGCAGCGTCCGTGACGAACAGCAGACTCGCGGCGGGGTCCAGGCATGGGAGAGCGAGTGGGAGTCACAGGGCTTCGGTCTGTTCGCCGTGGAGATCCGGTCCACTGGCGAGCTGGCCGGGTTCACCGGCCTTTCGGTGCCCGACTTCCTGCCGGAGGTACTGCCGGCGGTTGAGGTCGGCTGGCGGCTGGGACGTTCCCACTGGGGGCAGGGCTTGGCCACCGAGGCCGCTGTGGCCGCTGTACGGTTCGGGTTCGAAGAGCGAGGGCTGGAGCGGATCGTCAGCATCATCCAGGTGGGCAACGACGCCTCCGAACGGATCACGACCAAGCTGGGGATGCATCCGGTCCGTGAGACCGTCAATCCCACCTGCGGTCGGCGAGTGCGGTTGTTCGAGTTGTTGTCCAACCAGTACGTCACAACTACTCGTTGATGGCGGCTACGAGCGCAGCGAGCCGACCATTTCGATGCAGTGGCACGGGAGATGCCCATCTCGGCTGCGACGTGCGCGATCGGGCGGGTGCGGCAGCGCTCCATGAGCCGTTTGCTTCCTTCTGGGGTCAACCGGCTGTTGCGGTGCGGCACTCCGGGCTGCTCACGTCAGTAGTTCGGCCACGGCACCCGGGGCCTCACGCATTGCGTCGTGGCCGGTTGGGAGGTCGTGCACGTGCCAGTCCGGATCGGCTTGCAGTCGGGTGCGGAGTTCAGTGAAGGGGGTGCGGTCCTCCCATCCGGAGCAGTAGATGAACTCGCGGCGGGGCACACGGTCGACGGCACCGGTAAGCCGGATCGTCTGCATGAACGAGGCGAGCGGATGGGGACGGCGGCGGGGATCGCCACCGGCAGGCGGAAGCACGGCGTAGCCGGTGCCCGCGGCGCCGGCGATGAACGCTTGTCGGTAGCGCTCGGTGGTCGACAACCAGCACGACTCGCCGTCGCGCGGCACGTAGGCGTCGAGATGCACAAGTCGTGAGACCCGGCCGCGGGCACGGTCGGCGGCGGCGGAGATCACCATCCCGCCGTAGCTGTGGCCGACCAGCGTCGCGCTGGTGATGTGAGCGCGATCGAGGAGGCGCAGTACGTCGTCGGCGTGGGTGTCAAGGTTGGCGGTCGCAACCGTCACACGGTCGTCGTCGGGCCGCAAACCGGTCAGGGTCAGGGCGTGAACGGTGTGACCGGCACGCTCAAGCAGCGGAACCACCGCGTCGAACGACCAAGAGCCGTGCCAACCGCCGGGCACGAGGACGAACGTCGCCATCGGCTTCTCCTCTCTTGAGCCGCGTCATCGAGGCGCGCCCCCGATGACGTGTGGTTCTGCGGGGCGCTGTCCGCGGCTCATAACCACTCCAGATCATCACGCCGGGGCATGGCCGACCACCGATAAGCTGCCGCATGATGCCCGATCGCCGCCAACCGCGTAGAACCACCACCGTAACGTCAGATGTGTGGCCGTCTGGTGGACGGCACCGCTGGCCGTCCGGTGGAGCAAGCGCAGTGCAGTCGCACGCACGTGGACACCTGGTATACGCGGCCACCGGCGTCTTGGCGGTGCACACCGACCGCGGCACGTCGATCGTCCCCGCCCACCGGATCGCCTGGACCCCCGCCGGATACACGCACCAGCACCGCGCCCACGGCGACACCGACATGCGGATCGTCTTTCTTGCGCCATCCCTGGCTCGGCGCATACCAGACCGGCCCGCCGTGTTCCTGGCCTCCGGCCTAGCGCGCGAGGTCCTGCTCGCCCTGACCGGGCCGCACAACTACGGCCATGCCGCGCCGGCCTATAGCCGCGCCGCCCGTTCTCGCCTCTTACGGGTCCTCGTTGATGAACTCCGGGCAACACAGGAGCAGCCACTGCACCTGCCGGAGCCACAGGATGACCGGTTGCAGTCCCTCGCGCGGATGCTGTCCGAGAGACCGGCAGACAACGCCTCGCTGACCGAACTCGGGAAGATGATTGGAGCCAGCTCCCGCACCCTCAGCCGGCTGCTGCGCAACGAACTCGGCATGACCTTCTATGAGTTGCGCACCCAGCTACGCATCTACCACGCGCTCGTGCTCCTCGCCGACGGCCACGACACCACCCAAACCGCCTACGCCTGCGGATGGGCCAACCCGAGCAGCTTCATCGCCGCCTTCACCGACATCATCGGCACCACCCCAGGCCGCTACCGAGCCAGCCGCCAGAGCGTCGTTCGCGGGTCCTGACTCCAGGCCGGCCGTGCCCCAGGCCCTGAACCGGTTCGCACTCGCGCCCCGAACCCGCGCCAGGCGCGGCCCCGACAGCCCAGAGACGCCAACAACCTCATGACCAGCAACACCTAGAGCCCGCTGCCTGGGATGGGCAGGTCATCTCCGGCGCGGTCCGGTGTGGTCGGCTCATGGCGAGCATCGGCTCCGTCGGAGAAGACAGCACACCGCGACGCCGTAGCCGCCCGCGTACTGGGAGATCCGGTTGTGTGCTCGTGCCTTGGTTTGCCACCGAATGTGCATGCGGGTGTTGTGGCCGATGAGTAAAAGTACTCATGACGCTTACGGAGCTGCGGGGCATGATCGGGGGATGACGACGCCAAGGAAGACGAGAGCCCGGCTCGGGATGCTGCCGCTAGCGGTGATGCTCCTGCTGGCGGCGGGGTGCGGAACGCAGCGGGCGGAGGATACCGCCGACTCCTACCGGCGTTCGCATCCCACGCCGACCGGCATATCGACGCCGAGTACACCAGCGGACTTCCCCTGTCCCGGCGAGAGCCCCAAGCCGACGGCGCCCACCGCCGCCACTACCCCAAGCTCAACCGTGCCGCCGACCGACCACTACGCCGAAAACCACGGCTTCGAAGTGCCCATCCCGCTCCACGGCCAGAACCGCTGCGACGGACTCACCGCCGTCGGACGCGTCAAGCGTGCACTCGAACCACTGCGCCGGCGCGGCGACTTCGCGCCGGACCATGTCCGCAACGCGCTCACCAGCCTCGGCTACTCCGCCGGGAAGGTGCAGGCACACCAGGACGGGTCCGCCGGGGTCGGCTTCCTCATCGACATCGGCGCCTCCCCCTGGTGTGTGGAGGGCACGATGAGCAGTGACTCCACCAAGGCCGATGCCTTCGGCGGCTACCCCGACGGCACCGCCTGCGAGCCCCCGAGCGGCGGCCACTGACCTTCTGGCACTCGGTGCTGGGGTTCTGTCAACCTCGACCGCTCCACCAACGCTCCGTGAGATCCCTCCCCTCCTGGCCGGGCGCGGGTGTGCGGCCCTCGGCCGTGCCGGCCCGCGTGACGGCGCGACCTCAGCCTCGTTCTCGTTGGACGGTGCGGCATCGGGCCTCGGGCCCCGGGACGCGGTGGCGGGGACACGCGGCGTCGGCACCTGCCCCTGGTGGGCGTTGAACCCCTGCGCAACGTGGACGCGGGCCGGGTGCCTGCTGGACTTCGGGGCGGACTACACGCGGCCCTGGTCCGCTGCCGAACGGCGCCGCTCCCCACCACACCCCCGCGCACTCGGCTGGGAAGCTGGTCTGTTCCGTAAGGTTCAAATCCAAGGCCTCGGCGGGGACTTGCCCCGAGGGCTTACCGAGCCGGCGTGACGACCACGGGTGCGTTCGGGCAGTGGCCGAGCGCCGCGGTGAGCGCGGCGTGTTCGCCCGTGTCGACGCTCAGGCCCCAGCGGTTGTCGGCCACTCGGCCGGTGACGTACTGGCAGCGGTAGCCCGCGGCCGGCGGCAGCCACGTGCCGGGGTCCTGGTCGGCCTTGAACTGGTTCGAGGCCGCCGACACCGCGATCAGGGCACGCTCGTCACCGAGGTCGTTGGCGTACGCCTCGCGCTCCTTCGCGCTCCAGGCGGAGGCGCCGGAGTCCCAGGCCTCGGCGAGCGGGACCAGATGGTCGATGTCCAGACCACCAGGCCCCTGGATGTGCGGTCGTCGTACGGCGAACACCACTCGCTCCCGCCGAGGAGGGCTGGTGATCACAGGGGCCTTCCTACGCCGGCCTCCGCCCGGACCGGTGGGTATGAGCTCAGTGGCCGCCGGCCCCCCACTTCGAGTACGGCCGCCCGGGCGGATCAGTACGCTCCCCAGTCGCTCACCTGACGCAGGCAAGCCTGCTCACCCATTGTGACAGCGTGAGCGAGGTGGCCAGGGGCCCTGGGGCGGTACTGCGCCGACGGTGTGGGTGCCGTCCATGGGGGGGCCCGCTGGGGCCGGGCAGGTACGACGGCTGCTGCCGGCCGGTGCCGTACGCCAAGGCCTTGCGGAGAGGGGAAAGGTGGGCGGCCACGGCCTCAAGGCAGTGATGCTCGTCCCGACAGTCGGCGCAGGTCGCCAGGTGGGCGCGGACCGCGGTCGCCTCGTGGGGCTCCAGGATGTTGAGCGCGTGTGCGGCCAGCAGGTTGCTGATCGTGCGGCAATCCTGGGGAGGGGTGACCGAGGTGGGCTCTTCGTGCGGCGCGGGGCTGAGCTCGACGGCTATGCCAGTTCTGTCCATGCCCCCACCATCGCCCAGGAAAGGGCCCTCGCGCGTCGTCCTCGTGCGGCGATTCCCGGGTACTGCGGGCGCGGTATGCGGTAGGTCGGCCTACCACCCGGACAGGGCGTTCCGCGGCTGCGCTGGGCGTTCAGCCAGGCACTGAGGGACGAGTCGTGGTCGCCCCCGGGCTGACCAGTCCGCATTGGTAGGCGATGACCACAAGCTGGGCCCGGTCGCGGGCGGCCAGCTTGGTCATGGCCCGGTTGACGTGGGTCTTGGCCGTCAGCGGGCTCACAAACAGACGCTCGGCCATCTCGTCGTTCGACAGTCCCAGCGCGACAAGCCCCACGACATCGCGTTCCCGTGGCGTCAGGCATCCCAGCCGCTCGTGCACGGCTGCCGTGCACGGTTCCGGCTGCGCTAGAAATCGCCTGATCAGCCCCCGGGTCGCCGAGGGGGACAGCAGCGCGTCCCCGGCGGCGACCGTGCGGACAGCATCAAGCAGCTCCTCGGGGCTGGCACCCTTGCCGAGAAAGCCGCTCGCGCCCGCCCGCAGTGCCTCTGCCACGTACTCGTCGTCCTCGAAGGTGGTCAGGATGAGGACCTTCACCCCGACGAGGTCCTCCGCCTCGCCGATCAGCCGCGTGGCGACGAGGCCGTCCATCTCGGGCATGCGGATGTCCATCAGGATCACATCAGGTTGCTGCGTCCGCGCCAGCTCGACTGCCTCGCGGCCGTTGGACGCCTCGCCCACGGTCTCCATGTCGTCGGCGGAATCGAACAGCATCCTGAAGGTGCCCCGCAACAAAGCCTGGTCATCGGCGAGCAGTACGCGGATCGTCACACCCATCTCTCCTCGGTGATCTGCCCGATCGGCGCCCCCGCAGCCGCGCCGCGCCGCAGCGGCAGTTCGGCGGTCACGGTGAAGCCACCGTCCGGGCGTGCTGCGGCCTCCACCTTTCCTCCGACGCTGGTCGCACGCTCGCGCATCCCGATCAACCCGTGTCCGGTCCCGGGGTGGGGCCGGTGCAGTCCGGCGCGGCCGTCGTCCTCCACGGTGATCGTCAGCCATTGAGGCCGGTAGTGCAGGCACAAGCGGGCGTGGTCGGCTCCGGCGTGCTTGCGCACATTCGTCAGGGCCTCCTGCACGATGCGATACGCGGCCAGGTCGACCGCCGGCGCGAGCGGCTCGGCCAGGCCGTGGCATGTGTGTCTGACGGACAGGCCGACACGCTCGAAGGACGCCAGAAGCGCCGGTACCTGCGCCAGGCCCGGCATCGGATCCCGTGGCGCTTCGGGATCGTCGGACTGCCGCAAGAGGCCCACGGTCACCCGGAGTTCCTCCAGAGCCGACCGGCTGGTGTCCCGGATGCCCTCCAGAGCGGTGACCAGCTGCTCCGGCCGCCGCTCCACCAGGTGAACAGCAACACCGGCCTGCGCGTTGATCAACGCGATGTGGTGCGCCACCACGTCGTGCAACTCCCGTGCGATCCGGACCCGCTCGGCCGCCACCCGCTGCCGCGCCTCCTGCTCACGCGTCCGCTCCGCGTGCGCCGCCCGTTCCTCCACAGCCGCCACGTATGCGCGGCGGGAACGCACCCCATCCCCTACGGCGGCGGGCAGGGCCGTCCAGGCCAGCATCGCCGCGTTGTCCGGGGCGAGCCATGAGCCGGGGCCGAACACCATGGCTGCTCCGACCAGCAGGGCAGCGGAGGCAGATGCCACCATCCAGGTGGTCCGCCGGTCGGTGCGGGCGGCCACGGTGTAGACGGACACGATGACCGGGCTCGTCACCAGTGGACTCTCCCGAACGCCGAGCACCTGGAAAACCACCCCGCAGGCGAGGGCGGTGGCCAGTACCCCGAACGGGTGGCGGCGCCGCCACAGCAACGCGAAGCAGCCGACCGCCGCCAGCGCGACGGCAGGCCATTGGATCGAGAAACGGTGCTCGTGCGGGATGACGGAGGCGGCCACGACCGACAGGACGAACAGCACAACCGGCCCCAGTCCGTCCAGCGTGCCGACCGGGGCTCCTACTCCCCGTCGCCAACCGTTGCTCACTGCCATGCCACCAACCGTAGGGGCGATGCCCGAACGCCGCCGGTTGGTCACCGCCGGTCCACTGCCGAGGCATCCGATCGGCCCCAGCCGGGACAGCCATGCAGGTCTCCAGCAGGGCACCCCGGTGTGGAGGGGCACAAGGTCAGCGGTTCCGCTGAACCGATGTGTTCCCGCGGTCCCCACTCGACAGCCGCGCCCAGGTGGCCGGCTGCCTCTGCCGTTCGAGCCATCGCCCGATGTCGTCGCCGTCGTCAGTACGCCGTCAGTACGCCGGGATGAGTGTCAGGCAGTAACGCCCAGCCGGGACAGCCGCTCCTGCTGCTCCGTCGGGGAAGTCGGTGGCGTCCATACCCCTGCACGCCGAGCGCCGGGGCGTTACCAGGTTGTACCGGGCCGCGCCGGGTAGCTGATGCCTGCCCGGCGGCACGACCCGGGGCACTGCCCGCGCACGTCCTCAGGCGCCGAGCGCCTGCCTCAGTGCGGCCAGCCCCTCGGTGTAGATGTCGCGGAAGAGGGCGGTCGCCTCGTCGTCGCCGACCCCTGCGGGGGTGAAGGTGCCGGACCACTGCACTCGCGACGCCCCGGAGCCGGGCACCTCGTGCACGGTCAGCGTGGAGCGGTAGTCGGTGACGGGGAAGGGCGCCTGAAGGATGGAGTAGCTGTAGGTGCGTGCCTCGTTGTCGAACGCTTCGAGACGTTCGACGATGACGCCGCCTTCCTCGTTGGTGAGGGTGCGGACGCGACCGCCCTCACCGAGCCTTCTCTGCGGGATGTACGGCAGCGAGCCGAAGCCGCCGACGAGCTGCCAGACCCGGTCGGGGTCGGCGGGGATGTCGAGGGACGCGGTGGTGTGGGCCATGATCGTCTCCTTGGCGGACGCAGGGGTCAGACGGTGGGTACGGGGGCGTCCTCGGCGATCAGCCCATCCTCGCGCAGCGCCGTCAAGAAGGCCGCCGGAACGGTCTCACCGAGCGCGGCGACGTCCTCGGCGATGCGGCTCGGCCGCGTGGCTCCGGGGATGACCGCCGCGGTGGCCGGATGGGCGAGGGAGAACTGCAGTGCGGCCGCCTTCATGCTGACGCCGTGCTCCGCGGCGAGGGCCTTGATCCGCTCCACCTGGCGATGACGGAAGGCGGTGCCTGCTGGTACTCGAAGTGCTGCCCGCCGGCGAGGACGCCGGAGCTGTACGGCCCGCCGACCACGATGTCGACGTTCTGTACGGCTGCTGCCGGCAGCGGCCGCTGCAGGGCGCGCTCGTGATCGAGAAGGGTGTAGCGGCCGGCGAGCAGGAACGCGTCCGGCTTCGGCTCGTCGAGGACGTCGGCCGCGCCGCCGAGCGGCTGCACATCTCCCAGTCACCGCTCAGCCGGCAGATCGCCCAGCTGGAGAAGAACCTCGGACTCACCCTCTTCGAGCGGGGCCAGCAGAGGATCCGGCTGACGTCGGACGGGCGGGTCTTCCTGGCGGAGGCCCAGGCGCTGCTGCGGCACGCGGACCGCCTGGAGAACCTGGGGCGCCGACTCGGCCGAGGTGAGGAGGGCGGTCTCTGCATCGGCTACACCGCCGACGCCATGCACACCGGCATCCTGCACGGTGCGCTGCGCGCTCTGCACGACGAACGCCCAGGAATCCACGTCGCCCTGTACAGCCTGCCTCCCGCCGAGCAGTTCGAGGGCCTGCGGCAACGCAGCCTCGACATCGCCCTCGTCCAGGAACCCCCGCCCGGCGATGATCCCGACCTGCTGGCCGCGCCCTTGCTGGAGGACCCCCTGCTGCTCGCCCTGCCGGCACGCCATCCTCTGGCCGACCTGGCGGAGCTGACACCGCAGGACCTCGACGGCCAGCCGTGGATCGCCGTCGAGAACCCTCAGGACCCGGGCTGGCGCGACACCTTCGTCGCTTCGTGCGCCGCCTCCGGGTTCACCCCGGACATCCGCATGGAAGCCGCGGAGCCACTGACCGCACTCGGTGTGGTCGCCTCCGGGCTCGGACTCGCGCTCGTGCAGCAGAGCATGGTCCGCGGCATGTCGGAAACCGTCGCGGTACGCCAACTGCCCTGGCACGACCGGTGCGTCCAACTGTGGGCGACATGGCACCGAGTCGATCTGCACCCCGTGGTCGAGTCGTTCCGCGCGACCGTGCTCCGGTCCGGCCGCACAGGACAGTGAGCACCCTGCCACGTGCGTCCGGGCAGCTCACCCGGGTCATCCCGGACACGTCGCGGCCCGTCTCAGCCGTGTGGTCACCCAGACCATGACGGTAGTTTCCAGGGCGTACGGTGAGCGGCCGGGGCGGGTCAGAGGCCACCCGTGTTCAGCAGCCGGTTGGGAGTGTCGGAGCGGACACCGCGCACGGCACCCCGGGTGGCCGTGTGGTCGAGCCAGACATGGACCTCGTTGGCCGTGGCGTGGGGGTGTGCGGACAAGTACAGCGCGATCACGCCGGTCGCATGCGGGGCGGCCCAGGACGTCGCGCCGTCGTTCTCCGTGGTCGTACCGCCGCCTGCGAGAGCGGCGGTCACCTTCTGGCCGGGAGCGTACAGGTCCACACATCGTCCGTAGCCCGATCCATAGGAGCCGCTGTCGCTCCACGCGCGGTCGTTCGAGGTGGAGGCCGCCACGACGATCGTGCCGGGGACGCCAGCCGGAGAGTGCTTGCAGGCGTCATCGTGGAAGTTGCCGGCCGACACCACCGTCGGGATTCCTGCGTCGACCATCTTCTTCACGGCCGACTCCAGAGCCACCGACCGGTGGTCAAGGTTGAGCGACATGTTCACCACCGCAGGCTTCTGCGCGTGCGCGGTGACCCACTTGACCGACTTCACCAGGGCCGCCTCGGCCAGCGCCGGGGAGCCGCCGCCCTCACTCTCGCACAGGATGCCCTGCACCCGTACCAGCTCCGCTTCGGGCGCCACCCCGTACCTCGCCCCGCCGATGATGCCCGCGACGAACGTGCCGTGGCCGGTCCCTGCCTCGCTGAAGCAGTCACCGGAGTCCTTGGGGCCCACGAAGTCGGCGCCGAGGTGGGCGCGTTCGCCGAACTCCTTGTGGGCGATGTCCATCCCGGTGTCGATTACGTAGACGTGAACTCCCTTGCCCGTGGCGGCGGTGGTGAACTGCCCGTTCAGGGGCCGCGACCGCTGGTCCAGGATGTCCAGGTTCCACGGCACGTGCCGGGTGATCGGCGACGTCGCGGTCCGCGGGATCCCGGACAACTTCCCCACGGTGGGGGAAGGCGTCGGCACCGAGCCGGACGACGCCGCGTCCCTGGAAGGCGCCACGGACTCCGCCGTCCCGTGCGCAGGCAGCTTCCCGCCGCTCCCCCCGGCCGCCGCGCCGGCTTCCCCGCCGCAGGCCGAGGCCCCGAGCACCGTCACCACGGCGACCACCATCAGACCGGCCTTCGTCACGTTCCGCGTCACAACGCCCCCTTGTTCCGTGCACAGTCAGCGCACAAGACGGACACAGGTAGCGGACGGTTCCAGCCGCGTGCGAGCGGGGTCGAGCCGCCGAGCCCGCAAACCCTCACGGCGGTCGTCCACACCGAGGGCGCGGCATCCAAGTACTCACCCACACCAACGATCACCGAGCATGAACCGACCAGGACATCGTCGTCAGGGATCGGTGCAGGCCGTGAAGAAGGCCGTACGGCACGCCCAGGAAGACGCGGCCGGCCGGACCCAGCCGGACCGACGCGGCAGAACAGTACCTCCACCCTGGCGGACACCGCCGACAACACCGCAAGCCACGGTCGAATCGTCACACGGGACATGGCCGAACAGGGCCGTTCAACAAGACCGTGTTACGAGCTCATAGTGATCCGGGCGCATCCTGTACGTGCTGCACAACGACATCGCCTGGCAACTGCCGCCCCCGGAGCTGGGGTTCGGCTCGGGCCAGACGTGCTGGCCGCCGCCGGAGCGGTGGCCGCCGCGGCCGTGCGAGCCATCGTCGGGGCCCGGTCACGGAAACGCCGTGACCGGAGCCCCAGGATCAGCTACCGCGGAAGGCGGCGACCGCCGCTAGTTCCGGTACCGGAACACGATCCGGCCACGCGTCAGGTCGTACGGCGGGAGCTCCACCAGCACCCGGTCCTCCAGCATGATCTTGATGTAGTTCTTGCGGATCTTCCCGCTGATGTGCGCGAGCACCTGGTGGCCGTTCTCGAGCTCAACGGTGAACATGGCGCTGCGCAGGCACTCGACGACCTTGCCCTCGACTTCGATGACGTTCTTGTTCTTCGTCATCGCACCAGCTCCAGGTTGCTGCTCATCGGCCGGGCGCCGATGCCCTCGAACAGCGCCGAGGCTGCTTGGTTGGACTCGTGGACTTCGGTCCAGGCCGCGGCGAGCCCGGAGCGGTGCAGCGTCCCCAGGGCGTGGGCCAGCAACGCCCGCGCGATGCCGCGGCGCTGCTCGCCGGCCCGGACCGCGACCAGCCCGATGCGCGGCCGGTTCACCGTCACCACCCGGATCAGCCCCAGGTAGTGGTCCGGCGCCGCGGCCACCGCGTACTTCGACGGGTCGACGATGGTGTCGCCTGCGGGACGGGGAATTACCTCCGCGGGCATCGACTGCCACCCGACGGTCGCCTCGACTTCGTCACGGATCGCGCGGTCCACCGCCCGCAGCAGACTCTCGTCCGCCTGACCGGCGGGCACGATCGTCACGCCCGAAGGCGGCACGACTGCTTCGAGCCCTGTGACCCGCGGGTCGGTCGGCACGACGTACTCCCACTCGCGGCGCCGGATCGTGAATCCGGCCCGCCGCCAGCCGGCCGTCAGCTCGACGTCGGCTTCGTCGACCACCGTGTACAGCGGCGCCGGCAGTTCCACCAGCATCGCCTCGGCGAGCCGGTCGAAGGCGGCGTCGTGCCAGGCATCGATGCTGACGAACAAGCGTCCGTCGGGCCGGTGCTCCGCATGCCCGCGGCCGACCACCAGGTCGTCATCCAGTGCATGCCATTGCCTGTCCGCGACGCGCGTGATCATCACCGCGTTCTCGCTCAGGCCAGATGTGAAAGGCTTCGTGTTCATCGGAGTCTCCCTCCAGGAGTGCCTCGATCTCAGGCGCTCCTGGCGACACCGAACGTCAGCCGCCGGACCGTGACGGGTTGAGGGAGCACCCACGGGTAACTGTGTTCACGGGGCTCACCTCCATACGACGACTTCACGGTCCACCATGAAAGTAGCAGCGGGGCGCCGCCTCGCTCAAATCCTTTCCGATGACTCGCAACGCGATCACGATCCGGTCCTCTTGAGGCGTCTCCAGCAGATGAGGCTGCAAGCCAACGAGAGGAAGAGGTCGTGGAGTTCTATACGTCGACCCCAGCGGATCGCGAGGGCTTCGAACTGGTGGAGGAGGGCGAAGGTCTGCGCGACGACGTAGGAGGCACTCCGGCCGCTGTCCGGGCTGGCCGGGTCGTCCGGCGACGGGCGGGATGCCGTCGACGAGGTCGAGGGTCTGGGTGATGTCGTTGATGTAGGCGGCGGTCGTGATGATGTGCGGCGGGGTGTCCTTGCCGTCGCAGATCAGGTGGTGCTTGCTGCCCGTCTTCCGCCGGTCGACCGGCGACGGACCGGTCGCGGCTCCCCCTTTTTTTTCGCGTGCACGTGGAGCCGTCCACGCACGCGCGGGTCCAGTCGAGCTCGCCAGCCGCATCGCAGCTCGGCGAGCAGGATCCGGTGCAACCGCTCGAAGACTCCGGCCCGCTGCCACCGGTCCGGGCGCCACCAGCAGGTCTGCCCGGACCCGCAACCCAGCTTCAGCGGGAGGAGTTGCCGGGCGATGTCCTGGTGCAGGACATGCAGGATGCCCTGCAGACAGAGCCGATCATCCACTGGCCCGAAGGCGGGTCACGGCCGGATGTGTTTCAGGGTGAATTCCGGCAGGGCATATGGGCCGGCCTGCGGAGCTTCGGGATCCGTGGGGACGTCGGCGTCGGTGATGCGCGACGCATGTGTTTCAGCGTTGTCGAGGGGCGTGTAGGCCAGTTCGGACTCCGCGGGAAGTTCCCAGAAGCGGCGGGTGTTGGCAGAAACGGCGTACACCGTGGCAAAGCGGGTGGAGAGCGGGGCAGTGAGCGCGGCGCGGCAGAAGCCGACGGCATCGCGCGGACTGAGCCAGGTCGCCAGGTGTCGGGACTCGGTGGGCGCCTCCTCGAAGCTGCCGATACGCAAGCAGATCACGGAAATACCGAACTTGTCCGCATACAGCCGCCCCAGTGCCTCGACAACTGCCTTGCTCACCCCGTACAGGCCGTCGGGGCGCACCGGCTCCTGGGGCCCGGTACGGTGGGCCGCGGGATAGAAACCGGTCACGCGGTTGCTGCTGGCCAGCACGACCCGCTCGATCCCCGCGCGGCGGGCGGCTTCCAGGACATGGTGGGTGCCCAGCACGTTGGCGTCCAGAAGATGCTCAAGCGGTGCCTCGTCCGGCAGACCGCCCAGATGGAGTACGGCGTCCGCGCCCGCGAACGCAGCCTCGACGGCGGGAGCATCCCGAAGATCGACGGTGTGCACCACTTCGTTCGCGGCCTCGGCCCGGAGGGGAACACGGTCGAGCAGAACCAGGCGGCCCACCTCGCTGCGCAACGCCCGGCGCACGACCGAGCCGA
Source organism: Streptomyces sp. NPDC045022 (assembly GCF_056432605.1). Taxonomy (NCBI): domain Bacteria; kingdom Bacillati; phylum Actinomycetota; class Actinomycetes; order Kitasatosporales; family Streptomycetaceae; genus Streptomyces; species Streptomyces sp. NPDC045022. The sequence continues at coordinate 18,118 of NZ_JBWKIR010000035.1, read as the reverse complement.
TGTTCCCTGCCGCCCCGGTGACGACCACTGTACCCAGCCCCACTCTGCACGCCTCCCTGTTCGAACCGCACCAACGCCCCGATGTGGGCGGGTGGCGATCCTCTCACTACCGGCCGACGGATGGAGAGCCGCCGGAACGTGATGACTTGGAACGGTCCACCACCCAACTGTTCGCCGCTGTCGTGCTGTTGCAGCTCAGCACCCACATGCCGGTAGGGCAGACCACCCGAACTTGCCCGGCTGGTAGCGCTTGTTCAGTGCTCGTCACCCGCTCTGCGGGAACTCCCGTTTCCTGGCCGGGAGTTGCGCCATCAAGGTCGCGATCAGCCAGATGGCGCGGGTCCCAGGAGGTGGTCGACCGACGGCCGCGTCCGTTGCTGATCTCCGGCGGCGTCGCCCTCGTTCACCAGCCCCGGCGCCGTAGTGACAGGTTCTGGACAAAGTCTTGGCCAAGCCGCGGACGCACCTTGCCCCTCGTGATCGGGTCTCCTGCGACGGCTGAATCACTGCCCGTTTGGGAGGACCTGGTGTCAGCACCAACCCGTAAGAGACGATGGCTCACGATCTGGGCCATCACTGCATCCGCCGCGCTCGTCGCGATACCCGCCAGCGCCGCGCCCGGCAAGCACAACAACCCCTTCGGGGCGCGAACGCTTGCCCAACTCGGCGCAGACCGCGCGCAGTCGGTGGGGGCAACGAGCCCCAGGGTGACGGCGGAGGACGACGACGGCAACGAGGCCGACGAGATCGCCGAGGGCGCGGACCAGTACGCCGAGGCCCGCACCTCACCAGGCGTCGTCGCGCCGGGCGCGTACGGCTCCGCCTGGCACGATCTGACCAAGCTGCCGCGCACCGGCGGCAGTTGGCGCCACATCACCGACCTGCCGTACAACTCCGACGACCCGCGGTACCGCGACTACGACTCCAACTCCAGCGGCGGCTCGGGCAACGTCACCGGCCGCATGGCCGCGATGGCCGCCGACGGCGACGGGTATGTGTACGCGGGCAGCGCGGGCGGCGGAGTGTGGCGCTCGCGTTCCGGCGGCGGGCACTGGCAGCCCATCAGTGATCGGCTTCCCTCGCAGTCCACCGGCGCGCTCGCGCTGGACGGCGGCGGGCGGCTGTGGCTGGGTACCGGCGAGGCCACCACCAACGCGGACGCCTATCTCGGCAGCGGCGTCTACGTCCTGTCGGATCCGCACCACGGCACGTTCTCCGCGCGCAGCCGGGTCGGCGGCGACGAGCTGGAGTCCACCACCATTCACCAGCTGCGCTTCGGCGGCGGCAAGGTGTGGGCGGCGACCAGCGAGGGCGTGTGGAGCCACTCCACGAAGAAGCTCAAGGGTGCCTGGAAACTGGAGTACGCACCCAACCCCGAGTATCTGCCGGGCGGGTCGAAGGCGGACGACGAGAGCGCCGCGTACAAGAACATCACCAACGACATCGCGATCGACCCCAGGGACCCGTCCAAGGTGGTGCTCGCGGTCGGCTGGCGCAGCGGTGACGACTACAACGGCTTCTACACCAAAGCCGACGGCGCCTGGACGCGGATCACCGCTGGTCTGGGCGACCTGCCCGCCGACCCGGACGACGTCGGCAACGTCACCTTCGCCCGCTCCGCCGACGGATCGCGCTACTACGCCATCGACCAGTCACCGGAGCAGCTGAACACGAACCCGGACAGCGGTCTGGAAGGCATCTACGTCTCCAAGTCCGGCTCCCCCACCGGCCCCTGGACGAAGATCGCCGACTACAGGGGCCTCGCAGCCGACGGCTCGGCGCTGACCGACCCCGGGTACATGCCGGGCGTCCAGGCTTGGTACAACCAGTTCCTGGCCGTGGACCCGAGTGACCCGCAGCATGTGTACGCGGGCGTGGAAGAGGTCTACGAGACCAAGGACGGTGGCGGCAACTGGTCGACGGTGGGCCCGTACTGGAACTTCGGCTTCTCCTGCTGGAGCATCGACCCGGCCAAGCAGACCGGCGACTGCGACCAGACCACCCACTCCGACCAGCACGGCGTCGCGATCGGCCGCTACCACGGCAAGAGCTTCGTCTATGTAGGCAACGACGGCGGTGTCTACAAGCGCCCGGTCAACGGCGCCCAGGACGCCTCCGGCCACGCCACCGACTGGATCTCGCTCAACGACGGCACCATCGACACCCTGCAGTACTACTCGGTGGGCGTCGGCAGGGACCTGGACCACGGCGGCGTCTCCGTCACCGGTGGCCTGCAGGACAACGGCCAGTCCATCCTGCGCAGCAACGACGAGGTGATGGGCTCCAACTTCGGCGGAGACGGTGGGGACACGCTCACCGACCCGGCCAACGGCTGCAACATCGCCGAGGAGTACGTCTACCTCGCGATCCAGGTGACGCAGAACTGCGCGGTCAACAACGGTGGTTGGGTCACGGATCCGGGCAAGGTGACGTCGTACAACGTGGCCCCGGCCGACAACGCCACCGGCGAGGCGCGCTTCATCGCCCCCCTCGCCGCCGACGCGAAGAACGCCTCGACGTGGATCGCCGGCGGCCGCCACATCTGGGTGCAGACCCACGGCTACGCCATCCGCAGCGGCGACGAGTGGAAGAGCGTCTACGACCTCGGCGCCGGCCGCACCGCGACCGCCGTCGCGGCCTCCGGCGACAAGGTTTACGCGGCCTGGTGCGGCCCTTGCAACAACCAGGGCTTCGCCCGCGGTATCTCCGTCGGAAACGCGGACGGCACCGGCTGGCACGACATCACCCTCCCGGCCACCGGCACGGACGGTGCGGTGCCCAACCGCTACCTCAGCGGGTTCGCCATCGATCCCAAGAACGCCGACCACGTCTATCTCGCGGTCAACGGCTTCTCCCGGCACTGGACCGAGGGGCCCGGCGCCGGCGTCGGCCACGTCTTCGAGTCACAGAACGGCGGCACCACCTGGAAGGACATCTCGGCGAACCTCCCCGATGTTCCGACCAACTCCGCGGTCGTCACGGCGAACGGCGGCCTCGCCGTCGCCACCGACCTCGGGGTCGTCTACCGCGTCCCGGGCCAGACGAAGTGGCGGCGCGTCGGCGACCTGCCGGCCGTCGCCGTCCTCCAGCTCAAGCTCAGCCCGGACGGCACCACGCTGTACGCAGCCACCCATGGCCGCGGCATCCACACGATCAAGGTGCGCGACTGCGACTGAACCGCAGCCGCGCATGAGACAGGGGTGACTTCGGCTCTCGGGGTCACCCCTCCTTCGCGTACGGGACGACACTCAGGTGAAGCGTGAAGGCGACGCGCGCCGCGCCCGCCACGTCCGGTTCCTTCGCCCGCACAGTGATGAGGGACACGCCGGCCCGGCCGGCAGCGCACCGCAGAGCGACGCGGGCGGTGCCGTCCGAGTCCGTCTGCCAGCCGGACGGCAGGACGAAAACCGGCGCTGAGCTGTACACAGCCGTCCAGCGCCGGTCGTCCTCACGGGGCCGCAGGACCAGGGACACCACCGTCCCGGGACGGGCGCACAGCCGCCGTTCCGCCGTGTCACCGGGGTGGACGGTGATCTGCGTGAGCCCGGCGACACATCCACGTGCCGACGCGGGCGGCGCGGTGGCCGAAGCAGACGGGCGGCCTCCGGTCGGGCTCGCGGACACGGTCGCGGAGGGGGCTGCGGACGTGTTCTCCGGCGCACCGGCCGACAGCGCCGCCGAGCGGCTCCCGGAGGGGGTTCCGGCCGATCCGCCACCGGTGGATGCGCTGCAGGCGGCCAGCACGACCATCCCGGCGACCGCCCACCATCCGGTCCACCACCGCATCCCACGCACCTCCTGTTCCTCGCTGCGCATCCTCAACCATCCGCGACGAGCTGACCGACCGCCCCTTGATTGTGCCGTGGCGTTCCGTGCCGCTCCCCCACCTCCTCGGCAGCCGGCCTGTCCTCCGTCACGACGGAGCCGCCGTAGACGGTGGCCCTGGGGCACGTGAACCGGTCACGGTGGCCATGTGCCGGCAACGTCCATTCAGCCAGGGAGACCTGGAGCGCCCGCACTTGGTGGACCGCGACGTTTGTGCTCGATGGGCCTGCCGAGCACGGTCGCCTGTCGCGCCTTTGCCGGATCGTCGCCCGCCTGCGGGCGCTCGCGCTCGATCCGGTCGGCGGCCAGGTGCCGGACTCCCCCAGGAGCGCAGTTCGGTTCGGTGGTCAACGGCTGCTGCACCACATCGAGTCCGGGTCCGGGTTCGGGTTGTCGTATCTCCTCCAGGGGCGCGGCAATCGATTGCCTTCCGAAGTGCCCTCTTTGGCCAACCGCATGTCGCGCGACGGCCTGTGTGAGGGGTGAAAACGGCGTGGGCACGCAACGCCGCCGACGGCGGTGAGTACCCGCGTGATTCAGCGGCATACAAATTAACTCTGCGTCGCCGTTGTGCCCCCGGGGTGCGCCAGGTCAGCGAAGTGGTGCGGGCGCCTGTCGCGTTGGGTGATGTGCGCGACGGCACGAGGGGGAGCGGCCCGAAAGAAGCATCGGTCTTTGACGGTTGCAGGAACCGGATGGCTACCGTGAGGCCGTCTGGTCGGGCTCCGGAGATGTGGGCTGCGACTTCCCGTCGCCCGAAGGTGGAGTGTGAGTATGGAAATATTCCGGATTCCGGATGTCGAAAGGCAAGAGCTGATCGCGCGCCTTCCCGGCGACGAGCAACGTTCCTTACGGCTGGGGACGCTGGGGCCGGCCGGGACCAGCAGTGAGTACGTGGCCGAGATGATGTCGCGCAGTGTCGCGGACGGTGCGCGTTTACGGATCGTCCTGGAGGACACAATACGAGCAATGCGTGGACGCGCTCACCGAGGGTCGGCTCGACCTGGTCCTGGTCGCGCACGCCTATCCGGGCATCAACGCCTTCTACATGCATCCAGGGCTGGAACCGGCAATCGTCTTCCGCGGGAGCACCCCGGAATACGGCCTGGCCATCCGCGACGACTTCGTCTTCCGCGAGGAACTGCTCGACAACGAAACCGTCGTGGCGCACCCCGCGCCCATTCCGCTGCTGCGCTACCACCTCGGCCGGCCCCTGCACATGGCCACCGTGGACTCCACGAGCCAGGCGCCGCCTGTGATGTGGCCGACGGCCGGTACAACGTCGCCATCACGAACGAGGAGGCGGCCAAGCAGCACCACCTGAAGTTCGTCCGCAGGTTTTCGCGGATTCCCATGACATGGACCGTCTTCGCGTGGAGGAATGACTGACATGACCACCCACGTGCAGGAACGACGCTACTTCCCGGCCGCCGACGCAGCCCTCCACGACAACGGGGTGCGGGTGGAGTCCTACTGGCGTGACGACACGGAGGTGAGGATCTCCGTCATACCCCCCCGGAGCCCGGGTGCCGGACCGCCCCAGTGGACAGGCGCAGGTCGGGATGGTCGTACAGGGCCGGATATCCGCTACGGTCGGGGAGGTGACCCGGCTGATGGAACCCGAGCGCCACGTCTGCGTGGCCCCCCGGACGTCGTGTTCTCGGCCGTGAACCCCACCGAGTCCGAAGCCGTCTTACTGGAGCTCCGGCGCAACAAGCCGGGAGAGTCCTATCCTGCGCCGAGCGGCTACTTCCTCGAAGCGTTCGGATCGCGCAAGTTCGTCGGGATGGACGTCACGTTCTTCGTCGCCGACTGGATCGAGTTCATGATCGCCGACATCCCGGCCGGCGGCGAGATGCCCTATCACCGGCACTCCCACGAGCAGATAGGGAGTTGCCTGGAAGGGCGCTACGACATGACGGTCGAGGAATCCAGCCACGAGCTGCGTTTCGGCGGCACGTACTTCTGCGCCGGCCAGGAGGGACACGGCGCCGTGAATCCCCACGCCGACGTGGCGCGCTCCGTCAACATTTTCATCCCGCCTCGCTACCATCGGGTGCCCGGGCAGAAGACCAAGCGGAAAAACGAGCAGGAGACCGAGCGGGAAACCCAGTGACACGGGTGGCGGTCGTTCTGGGGGCAAGCCACGGGATCGGGCGGGCCACCGCGTTGCACCTGAACGCGAAAGGATGTGTGACGGTTCTGTGCGCCCGCAGTCGCAGCGTCCTGGAGGAGGTCGTCGAGGAGTCGGGCGCCGAAAAGACCGCCCAGGTGATTCCGGGTGACGTCACCGAGCCGCCCTTCTGTGAGGAACTGGCCGGTGAGGTCGACCGCCGGTTCGGCAGGATCGACGTGCTCGTCAACAATGCGCCAGGTCCGTCACCGGGATCCTTCGACGACATACGAACCGACGACGTGAGTGCCGCGATGCAACAGAAACTGGTGCCGTACCTCGCAACCGTCAAAACCGTTGCGCCCGTCATGGTCAGAAACGGATTCGGACGGATCGTCAATATCGTCGGCAACGCCGGGAAGGAACCCACCCCCGGCCTGTTCCTCTCCGGTCTGGTCAACGCGGCCGTCGCCAATGCCAGTAAATACCTGGCGAGCCGGTACGCCCCGCACGACGTGACCGTGAACTGCGTCCACCCCGGCACCGTCCGGACCCGGCGGTACGACCGGGCCCTGCACCACCTGAGCCGGACCGCCGGGATCCCGCGGGCGGAAGCGGAGGAGCGGATGATGCGGACGATCCCCACGAACCGGCCCGGCGAGGCACACGAGGTCGCCGCCGTGATCGGATTCCTGGCCTCGGATGAGGCCTCACCTCGACGGGCAGACCCCCGTCTCCTTCCTGGAGACGGACGGCGCCAAGGACGTGGGCGTCGAGTTCATCTCCCTGTCGAAGACCTTCAACATGGCCGGATGGCGGATCGGTGCCGTGGTCGGGCACCGTGACGTCATCGCCGCGATCAATCTCCTCCAGGAGCACTACTACGTCTCGCTCCCCCCGTTCATCCAGCGGGCGGCGGTCGCGGCCCTGACCGGACCGCAGGACAGCGTCCGGCACCTGGTGAAGACGTACGAACGACGCCGGGACGTCTTCCTGGACGGACTCCGGGACTCCGGATGGTCCGTCGACACACCCCGCTCGATCTTCGCCTGGCTGCCGGTACCACCCGGCGGCGAGGGATCCGTCGCGTTCGCCGACGAGCTGCTGTCCCGCGCGCACGTGGCGGTGGCCCCCGGCCGCTGGTTCGGCGAGCACGGCGAGGGATACGTCCGTGTGAGCCTGCTCGCCCCGGAGGAACGGCTCCGGGAGGCGGCCCGGCGACTGGCCGGCTTCCGGCCTCCGCACCAGTCACCAAGCAAGTGACCCGAAAGGAGCCCCGTCATGACCGAGACGGTCGACAACACCTCCCGCATCCGACGGGAGCGCGACGCGATCGACGCGATCGACACGCACATCATCGAGCTGCTCACCCAGCGCGCCCGGGTGTCCTCGGGCATTCAGAAAATCCGCACCGACTCCGGCGGTCCGCGCACGGTGTTCACCCGAGAGATGCAGATCCTCGCCCGCTACCGCGACGGCCTCGGTGAGTGCGGGACACAGATCGCGCTGAGCGTCCTCAAACTGTGCCGGGGTGCCGGCACGTTACATCCCACCGCCGCACGAACCGGAGGAGCCGCGTCGTGATACGGCACGTCGTCCTGTTCAAGTTCAGGCCCGGGATGGACTGGGCCGACCCCCGGGCCAGGGCAGCGGAACGCACGGCCGCCCAGGTAGGCGGCGAAGTGCCGGAACTGCGCGAGTGGCGTTACGGCCGCAATGTGGCCACCCGGGAGATCGCCTACGACTTCCTGGTCGAAGGGCTCCTGGACGACATGGAGGCGGTCGACCGCTATCTCGTCCACCCCTTCCACCAGCGGGCAATCCGTCAGTGGAAGGAGATCAGCGACTGGGTCATGGTCGACGTCGAAGAGTGAGAGCGCGCTGCGCACTCGGACGGAACCGTCCGGGGTTGGCCGCGAAGAGCCAGGATGCCGCGGCCAGGCCAAGCGCAGAGGGCCCCGCTGGTCGGCGTGGCTGATCGCGGCCCACAAGTCGTCAGCTTCGCGCCTGGCCGGCTCCGCGGCCTGGTGCGTCTCTGCCCGGGCAGCTGCGGCCACGGGACTGACGCCCAGGTGATCCTGGATGGAGGAACGCACCGCGGAATCGACGAGCGTGACGGGACGCGGAGAGATTGCGTTGTGAGTCTTGCGGCGGCATTCACCTTCCGCGCAGGCGAGGCGCCGGGATCTGGGCGGGATGTCGGTCGCCGAGAAGCTCGCCTCGTAGCCGTGCGCCGTGGCCTTGCGGGGAGCTGTGGCGCTGTTTCCCACGGCCCGGCCCACAGCGGCCGGCCCCGCCTCTCGTCCGTAAGGAGGGAGAGGCGGGGCCGGCCGCTGTGAGCCCGAGGCCGAACCGGGGTGGCCGGTACGTGCCGACAGCGGTGCGCAGCGGCGCGCACGTGCTCACACGGCGCTCATCCCTCCGTCCACCACCAGGCTCTGCCCGGTGATGTAGGAGGCGCGGTCGGAGAGCAGGAAGGTGACGGCCTCCGCCACCTCCCAGGCGGTGCCCTGGCGGCCGAGCGGTATGCGGGCGAACGAGGCGGTGCGCGACGTCCGCCGGGCCGAGGCCTCGCGGCCCATCGGCGTGTCGATCAGACCGGGGACGACCAGGTTGGCGCGGATCCGGCGCGCCCCGCCCTCCTTGGCGACATGGCGGGTGAGGCCGAACAGGCCCGCCTTGGAACTGTCGTAGGCGGGCGAGTTGGTCGCCGCGCGCAGCCCGGCCACCGAACCGACGAAGACGATCGAGCCCCCGTCGGCGATCGCTGCCAGCCCGTACTTGGCCGCGAGGAAGGGGGCGCTCAGGTTGAGCGAGAGTACGCGGTCCCACTCCTGCGGTGAGGTGTCCGCCAGGCCCGTGCCCAGACCGATGCCGACGTTGACCACGACCGCGTCGAGCGCTCCGAGTTCGCGGTGGGCCTCGGCGATCATGGCGGAGGACTCGCCGGGATCCGTGGCGTCACCGACTACGGTGACGCCACGGGCGCCCTCCTCGCGGACCAGGGCAGCGGTGGCCGCTGCGGCGGAGGGGGAGACGTCGGCGCAGGCCACGGAGGCTCCCGCACGCGCGGCGAGCACCGCCACCGCCCGTCCGTTGCCCACGGGGGCCTGCGGGTCGTCGCTCGGACGGGTGCCCGCGCCGATGACCAGTACTCTCCGGCCGGTCAGGTCACCGGCCGGGTCGGTCGCGGGGCGCCGGGGCTCAGGCATCACCGGGTGCTCCTGCCTCGGCGACGTCGGCAGGTGCGGGCAGGGTCTCCGTGTCGTAGCCGGGGTCGAGCCGGGTACCGGCGGAGTTCAGGAAGAACGCCACCATGTGGTACTGGCCGACGAGCATGGTGATTTCGATCAGCTGGGCCTCGTCGTGGTCGGCAGCGAGCGCGGACCAGGTGGGCGCAGACAGGCGTGCGTCCCGGTGCAGTTCGTCGGCGGCACGCAGCAGACCGGCGTCGACCGACGTCCACCCCTCGGCGTCCGGTCCCGCGCCGACCCGCCGGATCTCCTCGTCGGTGATCCCGGCGGCCCTGGCCAGCGGCACATGCCGCCCCCATTCGTAACCGGCCCGGGTGTTGTACGCGGTGCGCAGGATCAGCAGTTCCCGGGTCCGGTCCGGCAGCCGGCCACCTCGCAGCAGATAGCTGCCGAACGGCAGGAACCGCCGGAAGAGGTCCGGGTGCCGCACCAACGTGGTGAAGATGTTGGCGACCTGGCCGCCGGCGTCCCGGGCGATCGGGGCGAGCAACTCACGGGTGGACGGGTCCCAGCCGTCCTCGGGTAGTGGGGCGAGGCGCGGGCCGCTGTCCGCCGCGGCGCGGTGGGGTGGGTGGTGCTCGTCGGTCATGGCAGTCTCCGCGTTCGTCCAGGAAGGTCGGTTGCACGATCGGCGGGGAGTGCACGGGTCGATCGGCGCCTCGGTGAGTGCTGTGCGCGCCGCTGCGAGCGCCGCCCCGCCGGGAGCCACTGTGCTTCCGGGAGCGTGCGGATGTCGACAGCCCCCCGGCCAAGGCCGAAGCACGGCATATTGTTCAGTTGCACAACGGTGGTGCCGGAAGGTGCGGAGGTGAGGTCCATGCCCGGACAGCCGGGCGCGGCGGCCCTCGAACGCGTCATCGCCGCGATGACCGCGAAGCAGCAGGAAGTGGGCAAGCGGTTGTACGCGGATCTGACGGGCCGCATCCCGTCCTACCGCGCCGTCCCGCGCGAACTCCTCGACCAGATCTGGCATCGGCACTTCCAGCGGGCGCTCGCGGTGTTGCGAGAGGGGGCGGTACCCACGCCGGAGGACTTCGAGGAAGCGGATGTGGCCCGAGACCGGGTCTCCCGGGGGGTCCCGCTCGGCGACGGCCTGCGCGCCTTCCGCCGGGCGCTGAGCGCGATACGGGACCTGTTCATTGCCGAGGCGACCGAGCAGGGGCTGGACCCCGGCCTCATTGTCGACCGCACCAAGGATCTGTGGGAGCTGGCGGACGTCGCGAGCCTGCAGATCGGAACCGTCCACCGGCAGGCGGAGGTCGCCGCCGCCCTGTTCGACGCCCGCCGCCGCGCCGACTTCCTGCGCGGACTGCTCTACGGGACGCTGAGTGCAGTGGACATCCACAGCGGTGCGGCGATCTACGGACTGGAGCCGTCGCGGCAGTACCGCGCCATCAGGGCTGTGCCGCACGGCACCGTCGGTCCGGACGGGCTGGAACGGCTCCTGGTCGCGCACTGCCGTATGCACGGGCGCGGCGTGCTGCTCGCCGTGCTGGACGAGGCTGTCGCCGGAGTCGTCGAGGCGAAGCCGGGGATCGGAGACCTGCAAGCGACAGCGGGGCTCGGTCCGGCGACGGAACTGGCCGCGGTGCACCGTTCCTTCCGTGCCGCGGGCCGGCTGCTGGAAGCCGCCCGTGCGTACGCTCTGCGCGGTGTGTACGACCTGAGCGACCTGTCCTGGCGCGTGGCGGTCGTCGCCGAACCGGAGCTCGCGGAGTTGCTGCTCGACCGCTATCTGCGCCCGCTGGAGGCGGAGGGGGACTTCGGCGCACTCATCGAGGAGTCGGTGCGGGGATACCTGGAGGGGGGACGGCATGTCGGCGAGGTCGCACGGAGCGCGCATGTCCACGTCAACACCGTCCGCTACCGGCTGCGCCGCTTCGAGGAGCTGACCGGCACCAGCCTGGACGCCCCGGACACCGCGGTGGAGCTCAGCTGGGCCCTGGCGGCACGCGACCTGCGGTCACCAGGGCGGTGAGCACCCGGGGTGAATGACCATCCTCCTCGCCGGACGTGCCCCTGTTACGACGCACCACGCACGGCCCCGGCGTCCTCGAGCAGCGCCAGGCCGCTGGCCAGGGCCTGTCCGGCGGATCATGGGACCCGGAACGCTCGCCGGTAGGGGCCCGGGGTCGTGCCTGTCTGGGCGCGGAAGCGGCGCGCAGGTTGACCGCAGAGGTGAGGCCGACACGGGCCGCGATCGCCTCGACCGGCAAGTCCGTCTCCTCCCGCGGGGTGCGTGCCGCGGCCACCCGCCGCGGTAGACGATGTGCAGCTCGTCCGCGACCGAGCAACCATGCTCCCGGACTCGTGCCAAGCTGGTCGGCGAAGCGTCGGGCCAGGGTGCGGGGCGAGACGCCGAGGCACGCGGCCAGGTCGTCCGCACCAGCTCAGGGGCGCTGTTGCCTGCCGGCATCTCCTGCTGTTGAGGGGCGGCCGCTCAGATCGCCTCGAGGCGCGGAGGGACCAGGTCGCGATGCCGCTCGTCGGCATCAGGGCGCGTGAGGTCGCTGCAGTCCCTGGAGGAGGAGAGCGATCAGGCGTCGGGGGTCGTAGCGGGGGTCGTTGTCGCGTCCGATGCAGAGGTTTCCGATGCCGCGCATCAGCTCGTACGGCTGCGTACCGGGCCTGATGTCGCCGGCCTCGACCGCAGCGTCGAGCAGTTGGTCGCAGACGGGCAGCAGGCGGTCGAGGAAGTAGGCGTGCAGCGCGCCGAAGCGGTCGTTGTCGGATTGCAGGGCGTCGGCGAGTCCGTGCTTGGTGACGAGGAAGTCGACGAAGAGGTCAATCCACTGGCGCAGTGCGTCGAGCGGCGAGTCGGCACTGGCCAGCAGGTTCGGGCCGGCCTGCACGCATGCCTCGATCTGGTGGCGGTAGACGGCTGTGACGAGATCCGCCCGGGTCGGGAAGTGGCGGTAGATCGTGGCCATCCCGACGCCCGCCCTGGCCGCGATCTGGCGGATCGGTGCGTCGACGCCGGAGGTGACGAACACCTCGGCGGCGGCAGTGAGCACCGTCTGCCGGTTGCGCTGGGCGTCGGCCCGCTTGCCTCGGGACGGCGACTCCCCTGCAGGGCTGTCGGTAGCCATCACGCACTCCTTCCACACCGATTGACAAAACGGAGCAACGCTCCGGATACTAAGTGGAGCGACGCTCCGCTTCAGGTTAGCCGAAGCGGGTCGCTCCTGACCGCCTTGTCCGTCGCCGGTCGCGGAGACCAGCGGACGGCAGGTGCCACCGAAAGGGAATCCACATCGTGAGTACACCCACTGCCACCAGCGCCGACGCCTTGGGCACGCCAGTCCCGGTACTGTCCTTCAGTCCCGTGGTCCTGTCCGTGCCCGGACGTCCCGTCGACCTCCAGGTGCGCGTCTCCGTACCCGCGACCGGAACCCACCTCCCCGTCATTCTCCTCTCCCACGGCCACGGCGCCTCGAACAACCTCTCCTCGCTCAACGGTTACGCGCCGCTCGCCAACTTCTGGGCCGCTCACGGATTCGCCGTCATCCAGCCCACCCACCTCACCTCCAGGACACTGAGCCACCTGGTCGCCGACGCCCCCGGCGCACCCGACTTCTGGCGCTCCCGCGCCGAGGACATGACCCACGTCCTCGACCGGCTCGATGTGATCGAGCGCACCGTGCCGCAGCTCGCGGGGCGGATCGACCCCACCAAGGTCGCCATCGCCGGACACTCGCTCGGCGGCTTCACCGCCGCCCTCCTGCTGGGCGCCGGGCTAAACGACCCCGGCACCGGGAACGTGGTGCACCTCGTCGAGCCCCGGATCAAGGCCGGCGTGCTCCTCGCCGCGCCTGGTAGAGGGGGCGACGCGTTCAACGGGCCCATGACCGAACAGTGGCCGATCATCGGCGCCGTCGACTTCGCCACCATGACCGCACCCGCGCTGGTTGTCGCCGGCGACAAGGACGACTCCCGGCATTTCACGGACATGGGACCGGCCTGGCACGCCGACCCCTACACCCTCGCCCCCGGACCCAAGACCCTGCTCACCCTGTTCGACGCGGAGCACGGACTCGGCGGGATCGCCGGATACGACGCCGCCGAAACCACCGACGAGAACCCCGCGCGAGTCGCCGCCCTCGCCCGGCTCACCGCGGCCTACCTCCACACCCAGCTCCACCCCGGCGCCCCCGCGTGGCAGGCCGCGTGCGAGGCACTGACGGCTGGACCCGACGCGGTAGGACGAGTCGAACACAAGTAAGCCCCGCATTCTGTGGCGCCGGCGCCTCCGTGCTCGTCATGCTGGCCGCCGCGGTCCTGCTGGCTCACTGATACGCCGTAAGCGGCGGACCGGTCGTTTGCGGCAGACGTGTTACTAACCGTTCGCCACAGCCGAGCCCCGACCAGGTGGGCCACGTCTACGGGACGTTTGGCACCCACGGCGGCGGTGCTCAGGAAGGCGAACGATCCGGACCGCCGCAGCGGGATCTCTCCCTTGCGCCGCGTGAACGGCGGTCAGTGCAGGATGCTAACGGCTCGTGCAATCACGAGAAGCGAGGTCAAGAGGGCGGAGATGCTCTGAATGCTCATCATGACTTTGGCACGGGTCGAAAGCGGCATCGTGTCGGTCGGACTGAAGGCCGTGGAGTTGGTGACGGACACATACAGGTAGTCCATCAAGGTGGGGACCCAGTCCGACTTGCCGCTGGCGCCGTCGGCGACTTCTTGGACGGCGTCGTCGTTCTCGTCCTGTGAGAAACGGAAGTCCGCCAGGGGCAAAGCAGAGCGGGGCGCTTGGGTGCGGCTGACCGGGCCGCCCCGATCCAGCTCCCAGTAGGCCAAACCGAAAACGATGATGTTGGTGAGCCAGACCTGCAACGCGGCCACCAGCAGTGACCGGCCGTCCTTCACCCCGGCGTACACCAGCTCATGGATCAAGATGGTCAGCGCCAGGAGATTGCTGATCGCAATGACGGCTACGAGCGTCAGCGAGAGCACCCGGAAGGCCTTCGTCTGCCGGGTCAAACGTTTCGGGTTGATGGCGATGAGTGGAATGAGCAGCAGACACTCCAGGGCGGGCAGCACGTAACGCGGAGCCACCAGCAACCTTTGCGGCAGAACCAGGTACAGAGCAATAGCGGCAAGCGTCGCAACCACTGCCGGCAGCCGTGCCTCCCCCCTGCGCTCATGTCGAGGATGCCTGGTGCTCGCATCCGCACGCGTACGCGCCATACCGTCCGACCCTTCCGATCGCTGCCACGGACAACGCCACGGCCACCATGCATCCATCAGCGATGCGGGCCGCCGGGCACCTCCAGCATTTACCCTCGTTGCACAGCGTTGGATCAGCCGGGGAACACCCAAGGTGGCACCCCCGCGTACGGCAGGGTGGGCAGGTCGTCGAAGGTCACAGGACGGCCGCCCAGCGCACCGTCGAGTTCTTCTTCCAGCCTCGTCTCGACCTCGGGGTGGCGGGCGAGGAGCCGGAAGGTCCACGCAAAGCAGCGACGCGGCCGGTCCACCGGCGGCGAAGAGCGGCGGGCAGCGGCGACCTCGGCGCCGAATAGCCGGATGTCTCGGTGTGCGGCGGCCCGCGCAGCGGTCGGCGGGGCAAGGAGGCCGCGGCAGCTGTCAGGACCACTCCCCCGCCGAGCAGATGGCGTCGCTCCCGGAGCCTCTTCTTCTCGCCTCGTCGCGGCCCGGCGGGTGCCGAGTGCTCCTGGCGCTACGGCTGTGCCCGGGGTTGGCGGCAAAGCGCACGACTGACTGGCCGCCCCCCGCCAACGGATGGCGCACCGATGCCGTCAGTGTTGATGCGCAGGTGGCAGGAGGCCGGCTCCGGGTGAACGCGCCTCGTTCAGTCGGCGGCCAGGTGCATCTGCTGCGCATTCCCCACGACTGGGTTGATGTACACGGCGCCACCGCTCAGTTCGCTCAACCGGACGGTGACGGCCACCTCGTTCGGGAAGCCCGCATGGTCGAAATCGACCAGCGCGACGCTTCCCACGGAAGCGGTGTCCTGCCCGACGCGGTTGAAGACGAGCAGCAGCGGCGGGTGCGGCTGATCGCCTGGCGGCCCGTCGGGCACCCACCAGCGGGTGCGCCATATCGGCCGCTCCCGGCCGTCGGCGTCCTTCACCTTCCGTTGGCAGAACCGCGTGTACTTGTCGATCTACCCGGCGAGTTCCTGCGCGGACTCGTAGCAGTTGTCGATCTCCACGAACAGCAGCGGCACGCCGTCCTCCGGTGAGGTGAGCATGATGTCCGCCTGGGCGCCGCGCTTGCCGGGGTTGGACCACGTGCCCGTCGCGGGCAGCGCCACCTCCGTCGCGTAGGAGGGATGGTGCCCAGCCCGGCCGGGGCGTTCGACGGCGGCCTGTGCGGCCGCGAGGACATCGGCCGGCTCGCCAACGAGCTGGGTGAGGTCCGGCTTCGGGCGCAGCAGTGCGAACAGGGCGTCGTTGACGGCCATCGGGTGGGAGGCGCCGCTGCGGCCCGCGCCACGGGCCGGGCCGCGCATCTCCTCCACCGGGCGTCCCAGCTCGTAGGAGGCGGCCTCCAGGCCCATGGGTGTCAGGTTGAGCAGGGTGTCCCCGCCCGAGGTCTTCCCGCCCTTCTCCACCAGGCCGTGCCTGCGCAGATCGGAGAGCGCCCCGAGGTGTGAGGCGGTGCGGGCCTGCTTCCGCTCCGAGGGCTCCTGGTCATCGCGGTGGCTCCTTCGCTCGGGCCACCCTTCGGTGGGCGGGGAATCGAGGAGCAGCGTGCACAGGCCCCCCTTGTCCGCAGCCTGACGGAGGCCGGTAGCGAGCGTGGCCAAGGCGGCGGTGGAGTGGGCCGGTTGGTAACCGAGCGCTGTGGGGCCACGCCGATGCCCGGGACGCGTCCACTGCCGTAGAGGGTGCCCGCGGAGACGCCCAGCAGGGACGGTGAGGCGTCCGCCGACGCGGTCGCAGCCCCGGGCGGCGACCAGGCAGGGAGTATTACTCCTCCGGGGGCAACCCGGCGTTTTGCCGGTCGAATGCCCGCTGGCGATCGGCGTACGACCGCTCAGTGTTCGCGGGCCCCGCCGTCCGGGTGGGCTCGGTCACCTTGTCTGTGCCGTAGACGTAGTACGTGGACTCACGGTTGTACGTCGGGCTGTACAGCGTGACGGCGTACAGGTTCTGGTCGGCGTTCGCGCACGTGACCGCGCGTACGATCCCGTCGTAGTACACGCCGTTGCTGCTCTCGCGGTAGCTGACAACGCGCACCTCCCGACTCGGGTCAGGCTGAAGCTCTGCAACCGTGGCCATGGCGAATTTCCTTCACTCCGGGAGAAAGGCGGAAAAACCCCCTTTCGCCACCCTCGCATGCCAGCCTTCGACCCGCTACTCGCGGGTTACTGTCGGTTGGTAGGTCGATCGTCGGCGCTGTCATTGGGCGAGCACGCTGTCGCGGAGTACAGAACGATGTGCTCGCGCCGGGTCTCTCTTCCCGCCGGGCGACGGCGCCGCCCTGGCCTGGTCCCCGCTGGCCCGGCCCGCCGTGCCGGACGTCCTGTACGGCGGGCCGGGGCAGCGGGAGGCATAGGTCGTGACCTGGGAGCTGCCAGAGCCGGTGCCCTCAGTGGCCGGTCTCCCGGCCGCGGTGCAGTCCGGGCTGCTGCGGGCGGTGCGCCTACTGGTCATCCTCGCGCACCGGGTGCGTTGCGTCGGCATCGTCCCGGTCGGCGTAGCGGTCCGCGCGGGCACGGGAGTCGTAGGCCCCCTTGGTGAACGCGTCCTGGAGGCGGCGCAGCCGCTCGGCCGTGAGATCGAGGGCTTCCACGTCCGTGCGTGACTCCCGCAAGGCCCGCAGCGCCGTCATGGTTCGAGGTCGGCCAGCGACCAGCGGGCGGTGTAGAGGCGGTAGGCCGGCTCAGGCCGCGCAGCGTCTTGGGCTCGCTGATGTCGAGGCAGTAGGTGGCGAGCGCGGCGTCCACGATTCGCTCGTCCAGGCCCGGCTCGCGGCGACGGCCGCGAAGAACGAGAGCGAGGTGACGGCGGGCTTCGGCGAGCAGGTGTCGCCGGTGGAACCGGCCGCCGCCGTTCATCACGAACACTGTCGCGGCGACGTCCACGGCCGCCAGGGCGATGTCGGCCACGGCGGCGACCCGGGCCCGGGTCGCCGCCGCTGCGGCGCGGGCGTACTCGAGGAGGGAGTTGATGACGTCGGCGACCACACCGGAGGTGCGGATCGCGCTCTCCTTCCGCTCCTTGCGCAGCTTCGCGTTCCGCTCCTTGCGCAGCTTCGCGAGGGGGCGGGTCTTCCGCTTCCGCGGGGATGGTCCCTTCGTCGCCGCCGACGAGAGCCCGCTGCAGTACTTCTCTCCCCCCACCCACGGGATGGTCTCCTGACGATGCGTGCAGGTGCTGACATGAGCCTGCTCCCCGCACACGCGGGGATGGTCCCCACAGCCACGAGCTCGCCAACCGGTGGCTGGCCTGCTCCCCGCACCCGCGGCGATGGTCCCTGCTGCGAGGAGTAGGTGGTCCGCCCCAGGGCGAGGCGGACCCGCGCGACCTCACCGGACCGTCACCGCACAACACGGCATCGGCCAGCTCGAACAGCGCGTCCGAACGGGCGGTGAGACAGGGGTAGCACTCGCCCCGGAAGCGTGACAGTTCCGCCAACGCCTCCTGCCGGACATCGCAATGCAGCAGACTCATCCTCACGGCCTTCGTGCTGAACGTGTGTGTTCCTTGGTCGGAGCACATGTTCAGACGAAGGCCGCTTTCGCGTACGGCAGTTACCGGAGCGAGTGATCAAGTTCGACGCACCATTCGACGCCGGTCGTTAAAGATCAAGCTAGCTTGACCGAGGGTGTAGGGCACACTCTGAGCGTGTCCTCCACTAGGGCCTGTGTGACGTTGTGATCAGCCAGTTGCCTTCAGCAGGTCGTTGATCCAGATCATTGAGGCACGGAGGTGGAGGCCGGCGAGGTAGC
>NZ_JBWKIR010000034.1:0-69337 GCF_056432605.1 Streptomyces sp. NPDC045022 | reverse complement strand
GGACGATGCACCACCGCCCGCTGAAAACCGGTGCGCTCCTCATCGAAACCCTCCTGCCCCGGAACGAACACCTCGCCCCCGACCCGCTGGGCAAGGGCATCCACTCCGGGAGTCCCCTCGCCGTTCGAAGCCGACGAACCCGGGAATTCACTCATTGACTTCCACCCTTTCCACGGGGCCGGAGCGCGGCCCGGTCCCGATGACCGATGTTGGCTGTGGCAGCCGTGCGACGTCCAATACAAGAGACTTCTGGCTGCCAGCAGCATTCGCTATGAGGTCATAACGAATGCTGCTGGCAGCCAGAAGTCCCGACTATTGGACGCGGTCCGAGGTGGTGTTCCACGATTGCAGGCGCCGCTGAGCGGTGGCCCATCCGAATTCCTCCCGTCAAGGAGCAGTCAAGTGGGAAATTCCGAGAGCACGGCCGAGATGCACCGGGTTTTCAATACCGCCGCAGCGGTGTACGACCAGAGTGGTGTGGAATTCTTCGGCCCCATCGGCCGGCGACTCGTCGAATTCTCCGGAATCGGTTCCGGACAGTCCGTCCTCGATGTCGGCTGTGGCCGTGGTGCCGTCCTCTTCCCGGTGGCCGAGGCGGTCGGGCCGAGCGGTGAGGTCATCGGTATCGACCTCTCGGAGGAGATGGTCGGGTACGCGGGGACCGACGCCCGCGAGCGGGGCCTCGGCCAGGTGACCACGCAGGTGATGAACGGGCAGCAGCCGGACTATCCCAAGGCCCGGTTCGACGCCGTCATCGGTGGCTTCAGCGTCTTCATCTGGACCCACGGCTCCGCCGAACTGAAGCCTTACCGCCAACTGCTGCGCCCCGGCGGCGTCTTCGCCGCGAGCGCCCCCTCCTTCTTCCCGACCGCGACCGGGAAGTGGGGTTTCCTCCCCGAGGACGTCCACGACCTGCTGCTGCCGCACATGACGCAGCCGAAGGAGGGCGACGCCTACGACTGCCCCTTCACCAACATCCACAACAACTGGCTGGTGACCGAAGAGGCCGTCGCCCGGACGCTGGCCGGCGCCGGTTTCGTGGACGCGGAGGTCATGGAGGAGGACCTGCTCATCACCGTCGAGTCCGGGGCCCAGTGGGTCCGGTGGACCCGCACGCACGGAATGCGCCGCCTGTGGGACCGGCTGGCCGAGCGGGAGGCCGATGAACTCGCCGCCGAGGTCGCCCGCAGGCTGGACGCCCTGCGCGGCGCGGACGGGATCATCACGCTGCCGACCCCGATCGTCTACATGCGGGCCCGCGCGCCCCGGGACTGATGCCGCCGCGCGCCCCGGGACCGATCCCGCCGCGCCGCCGGGGGAGTCATCGGTGAGACCGGCGAGGAGGCAGCCGACGCGGCCGGGCGCGCCGCCCGCCTCATGCCGTTGCGGTCACGCGCCGCAGCCCGGCGTACTCCAGCACCGCGTACACGGCCACGACCAGCGCACCGATCAGCATGAAGGCGACGCCGAAGCCGGTCAGCGAGACCGGGTCGGCGACGGCCACCGTGACGCAGGCGACGGCGGAGGCCGCGTTCACCGCGATGACGGCCCGGACCAGTCCGGGCGGGATCACCGGGTAGCCCGCGATCAGGGCGAGCGCGGCCGCCCCGCCGAGTTGGTAGATCCCGAATCCGACCGTGAAGCCCACCGGCATCCCGGTGGCGGAACCGAGCGGCCCGCAGGCCGCGATCAGTACGACCGCCATCACTGCGGTGCTCGCGGCGTCGACCCGCAGTACCAGGCGCAGGAAGCGCGTCGCGTCGAGCGAGGGCGTGGCCGTGTCGGTGGTGGGCAGGGTGTGCGTCATCACGGATCTCCTTCAAGGTCGCTTCGCCGGTCCACCGTGGCATGCGACACGTCGCGAACTCCATGACCTCTGAGGTCATGGTCCGGCGACAGGGCATTGACTACCGTGGAAACATGCAGACGGACGAACTGCCTCGCGTGGGGCTGTTACTGCGGGACTGGCGACAGCGCCGCAAGCTCAGCCAACTCGACCTGGCGCTGAAGGCGGACACCTCGACCCGCCATCTGTCGTGTGTCGAGACCGGCCGGGCGCGGCCCAGCCGGGAGATGGTGCTCCGACTCGCCGAACACCTCGACGTTCCCCTGCGCGACCGCAACGGACTCCTGCTGGCCGCCGGTTACGCCCCGGCGTACCGGGAGACCCCGCTGGACAGCGACCGCCTGACGATGGCGCGTTCCGCGCTGAGGACGATGCTGGCGGGGCACGATCCCTACCCGGCGGCCGTCATCAACCGCGTCTGGGACGTCGTCGACTGCAACCGCGCCATGTCCGTCCTCCTGGACCTCGTCCCGCCGCATCTGACGGACCCGAGCGCCAACGTCATGCGTCTGATCCTGCACCCCGACGGCCTGGCCTCCAGCTGCCTGAACTTCGCGGAGGTGCGCGCCCATGCCCTCGGTCGTCTCCTGCACCAGGCCAACGCCACGGGCCACCGCGACCTGCGGGACCTGTACGAGGAGGTGTCCGGCTACCCCTCCACGCCGGGTGCGGCGCCCGAGCCCGCGCGCGTCGACGCCATGGACATCGTCGTACCGCTGCGGGTGCGCACGCCGTACGGGGACCTGTCCTTCTTCAGCATGATCGCCACCTTCGGGGCCCCGGAGGACGTGACGCTCTCCGAGCTGGCGGTGGAGGCGTTCTTCCCGATGGACGACACCACGGAAGCACTCCTGCGACGCTGGGCGTCAGCCGGTGGGGAGGGGCGGCGACAGCAGAACGAGGGCCGCCAGGAACGCCCGGCAGCGCCGCTTTGACGGGCCGGAAGACGCCCCTTCGGGATTCATCGGTCTCGTCCCGGTCGTAGTCCGACGACGGCGTCCAGACCTGCCGCGGTCGGTGGCCGCAGGGCGCGCAGCCGCACGTGGAGCCGCACCTGCGCGGACGCGTCCTGTGGACAACGGACTCGGCCGGTGCGCCGCGCCGCAGGCTGACGCGCCCGGGCACCGTGGAACGTCCGTGCCGCGATGACCATGGGGAATGTGCGCGGCCCGGCCGGTCTCTACCTGCTTCCCGGCCCGTCCTCTCCTGCCCGCTCGCCGTCCGCGGGGCGGACGGATCCCAGCTGCACGCGGATCACCGCGTACGTCTCGCCGTCCCTGGGCGGCCGCGTCCAGGAGCGGGTGGTGAATGTGTGCAGCCGGCCGTTCACGAGCGCGTGACGCGGCAGACAGGCGCCGAACTCCCCGGTCACTGCTTCCAGCAGCGACCGTTCCGCCTCGGCGCCGTCCTCCAGGTCACCGAAGAACCGGCTCGGTTCCAGCGCCGGTGGTATCGCCCCGCTTTGCTGTATCTCCCCCTCCGCGTACGTGAATGCGTACTGCTCGGCACCGTCCCGCGCCACCGAAAGGTGGAAGAACGGTTCTCCGTGCCATGTCCTCAGGCCGCTCCACACCACCACCGCGCGGGTGCCCTCGCCGGCGGCCGCCGCCGGGGAGACGAACCGCCGCCGGTCGAACGGGGCGGGATCGCCGTCGAAGGCGAAGCTCCAGCCGGTGCCGGCCCGGCCGACCGCCATGAGAGCCCTGTCGTCGTAGGACGAGAACTCCCTCTGGTCGCCCAGCGACCCGCGCGCCTCCCAGAGGGTCATGGGTTCGTTCAGCACGGTGCCGTCCCCGTCCGCGAGACGTCCGGGCACCTCCTCCGGCTCCACCCCCTCCACCAGCACGAACCGGTAGGACGTGCGGTTGCTGTCCGGGTCCGGCTCCGCGAGCCACGCCAGGCCGCCCGGGTCGAGCCCGGCCGTCGGACTCGGTGCCTCACCCGCCTGCCCACCCCGCGGAGTGGACAGCAGCTCGCGACCCCGCTCGGGGGTCAGCAGCGGCCCGAGCACCGGGTCGGCCACCCACCCCAGCGGCGCCAGCTGGTCCGGTCCCAGCGGCTCCCACAGGGGCAGAGCGTCCATCAGTGCCCGCCATGCCCGGTCGGTGTCTCCCCACCGCGCCAGCTCACGCGCCCGCTCGACCGCTTGCCCGAACGGTCCGGCCGCCGTGTACCGGTACGAACCGTTCCTCACCTGATCCAGCGTCGCGTAAGCCAGTGACACCAGGTCGTCGTCGGCGCCCCGCAGATGGAACGTCAGCGTGGAGTCGTCCCGGTACGAGTGCGCCGCGTGCTCGGCGACCAGCGGCGGCAGCAGCTCGGGCGCGTACCGCGGGTTCGTCACCAGCCCGTCGAAGTACACCAGGTAGGTCTGTCCGAGCAGGCGGCGTATCTGGTCACCCAGCCCGGCGGCCCGCGGTCTGCCGTACTCCTTGGCCTCGTCGAGCGCCTTCCCGGCCCGTTCCCAGCCGCCGCGCAGCGCCTCCAGCCGGGCTTCCTCCACCAGGGCGTCCAGCGTTCGCGTCGTGTCGTTGGCGAACTCCGGCTCCCCCTCGCCCGGCTGCGCCCGCAGGCTGTGGAACTCCCGGTACATCTCCCGCATGAACTCGAGGAAGTTCGCGTGCCGCTCGGGCGGTGCGGCCCGCCAGCTCGCCCACGTGTACACGGCCCACTCACCGTCCTCGTCCACGTCCTCGGGATCCATGAGTACGTGGGTGATGTCGGACTCGACGTCGAGCTGCAGTCCGCGCCGCCAGATGTCCACCTCCCGCCGCTCCTCGGGCCCGGCGTCCTCGTCCAGGTACTCCTCGAAGATGTCCGCGAGTCCCGACTCGTCGTTGTGCCAGTGCGCGTCCTCGGTCCCCGCCAGCAGCCACACGAACCCACCCGCGTGCCGCCACCCGTCGCTGACCTTGAGGAACTCCCGGTACGACGGGGGCATCCGTCGGCCGAGGCGCTCCTCCATGGCCGCGATCCGCTCCTCGGACGCGGGCGGGAACCCCAGCCAACGCGCCCGCCGCGCGGCCTCGTCGTCCTCGCCCCGCGTCTCATCGTCCTGCAGGGAATCCGCCCACTCCCCGCTCCACCTGAGCAGGAAGGACCGCCAGTCGAATGCCGTGGTGTCCGTCATGCTCCCGATGCTGCCACCCACCACTGACAACGCTCCGCTGCCTGCCGCGGCCAACTGCCGTGCCACCCACCGGTATTGGCACGTCGGAGGACGCGGGCACCAGGTGCGTCGCGGGTCCGTCGGCCGCCACCCGGTCGGGACACCGGAGTGAAGGTGCGGCTCGCCAGGTGTGCGGGGCGGGGCCGCGGGGCCCCCGGTCGGCCGGCCGGCGGCTCGCCTCCAGCCACAGGGCCTCGACCTGCTCCGGTTCCCCGGGCCGAGCCGCCCGTGTACCCGGGGCGGTCACCGGGCCGGCTCCGGTCCGCGGCCGGCGAGGAAGGCCAGGGCCACGGCTGACTCGCAGGCGATGCCGGTGGTGATCACGTCCTCGTCGATGGCCATGCAGGACGAGTGCAGAGAGGGGGCCGTGTGCGGTGTCAGGTCCGGCGGGCACGCGCCGAGGAAGGCCAGGGCGCCGGGGACCGCCTGGAGGACGTAGGAGAAGTCCTCCGCCGTCAGCTGCGCGGTCGGCAGGACGTCCACCGCCTCGGCGCCGAGCGTGCCGGTGGCGGTGCGCAGGACGAAGTCGGTGAAGCCGGGGTCGTTGACGGTGACCGGATAACCGGGTTCGACGGTCACCTCCGCCGTAGCGCCGTGGGCGGCGGCCACCCCGTGGGCGACCCGGGCGACGGCCTCGTGCATGTGCTGCCGGGTCGGCTCGGCCAGGGTGCGCAGGGTGCCGCCCAGTTCGGCGGTGTCCGGGATGATACCGGGGGCGGTCCCCGCGGTCAGCCGGGTCACGCTGAGGACGGCGCTGTCGTCGGCGGCGAGGCTGCGGGTGACCATCGTCTGGAGGGCGAGCACGATCTCGCAGGCCACCGGCACCGGATCACAGGTGGTGTGCGGCGCCGAGGCGTGCCCGCCGCGCCCTTGGACGAGGACCCGGAACCGGTCGGAGGCCGCCATCTGCGGCCCGGGGCGCAGCCGCACCACACCGGCCGGCAGGTTGGGCTGCACGTGCAGGGCGAAGGCGGCGTCGGCTCTGCTGCCGGAGGCCTCCAGCACCCCCTCCTCGATCATGTGGCGGGCTCCGTGCTCGCCCTCCTCGCCGGGCTGGAACATGAACACCACGCGCCCGGCGATCCGTTCCCGCCGCTCGGCGAGCAGCCGGGCGGTGCCCACCAGCATCGCCATGTGGGCGTCGTGCCCGCAAGCATGCATCAGCCCCGGGGTCCGTGAGGCGAACGGCAGCCCGGTGCCCTCGGTGACCGGCAGTGCGTCCATGTCCGCGCGCAGCAGGATCGTCGGGCCGTCGGCCGCTCCGGTGAGGGTCGCGGTGACGGAGGACAGGGCGCGGCCGGTGCGGACGTCCAGGCCGAGACCGTCGAGCGCGTCGAGGATCAGGCGCTGGGTGGCCGGCAGGTCGAGGCCCAGCTCGGGGCCGCGGTGCAGGGTGCGGCGCAGGGCGACCGCTTCGGGGGCCAGCCGGCGCGCCTCGTCGAGCAGAGCCGGGTCGGCGGCCGCCGGCCGGGACGGGGCGGCGTCCGGCGTGCCGTGCCCGGCCGGAGGCGGAGGTGTCATGCGGCCGTTCTCCTTCCCGGGCCGGCCGTTGGCGGTGCGGCCGGCGACGGCGTCACACGAGGAGGCGGTACCCCCTCACGGTAGGGACGGCACGGCCGTGCCGGACAGTCCCCGTCGGCCCCGGCGTGCGGGATTCGGACAGGGCCGCGTGCGACAGGATGGCGGATTCCGCCTGCTGGCCAGCGGCCGACGCGCTGACATGCTCGGATGAGGACAGCCCGCAGAGCCGCGTGAGGGTGGGGACCCATCCATTTCGACCGGCGTCTCCCGCGGTACCCCGACATCGCGTGGATCTTCACGCACGGCGCCGGAACACTGCCCGGCGAGTGGCCCGTCCGTGGTTCGACATGGCAGGCAGGTACTCCCATCCCCTGCCAAGTCCCCGCCCCCACCGCCGCCTTCGGAACCGAACCCCTCCTCTACGGCAGCGGCTACTGCTTCACCCCCGAGGCCGGCACCACCGCGCGACCGCGGCAGTCCCCGTCGCGGCGGGCACCGACCAAGACCGGCGTCGATGCTGCCGTGTTACCGCTAGCGGCTGCCGCCACGCCGGTATAGCGTTGTGATCAGCAGTCGTGGTTCCGAAGTTCTGTTCGCCCGTGATCGCAAGCACGGGCGTTCTTGCTGTTCAGCGCCTCTCCGGACCAGGGCGATCACCTCCGGGGCACGCAAGGTGCGGGCCCGGTTTTCCATGAAGGAGACGGTCATGGCCAAGGGCACTGTCAAGTGGTTCAACAGCGAGAAGGGCTTCGGCTTCATCGAGCAGGAGGGCGGCGGCCCCGACGTCTTCGCCCACTACTCCAACATCGCCAGCCAGGGTTACCGCGAGCTGCAGGAGGGCCAGAAGGTGGAGTTCGACGTCACCCAGGGCCAGAAGGGCCCGCAGGCGGAGAACATCCGCCCCGCCTGATCCTGCAGCTGAGCCATCGGCGGTCGTGCCGGTGGCTCGTGGAACTCGCTCCGTCGGGCCATGACGGCCCGACTCGGGGCATCCCGTGGACGGTGCCGGGGAGGGCGAGTCGATGCCCGCCCCGGCTCGCGTCTGCTGCTGGGATCTTTGAGCCCGGGTCTGCATCTCGCCCGCAGCGGGCGGCTCGGGGTACAGCGGGGTGAGCGCCGGGGTACGGCGTCCGGAACAGTGCCCCCCGCCGGTGTGGCAGAGCCTCCTGCAATCAGTGCTCCAGACTGCAATCAGTGCTCCAGACTGCCCGCCCGCGCCCGGGGGACCCACATGGTGCGGGGGAGCGGGCGCTCCGGAAATCCGCGGCCACCATGCCCTCGTACGAGCGGAACCCCACAGTCACGGACGTTCCACGACTCCCACCCGGCCCCGCCGCGCTCGGGGTCGTGGGCGCGCACGTGGTCCGGACAACCGGATGGAGGGGCTGGGCTGCGCGCCAGGGGGCATACGGGAAGGCACGCAGGAGAGACCACCGCGTGCGGCCGTGCAGGCGGGGCAGTGGTCGGTCGGCCGATCAGTGAAGGAGCGAGCACATGGAGGGGCCGGAGCATACGGAGACCCCCGGGACGACGTCGTCGGCCGCTCCTGCCGCCATGCTCACCGGGGCGCTGGAAGCCATGGGGACCGGAGCCTACGTCGTCAACCAGCAGGGTTGCGTCATCGCCGTCAACACCCGCGCCGAACAGCTCCTGGACCGGCCGGCCGAAGATCTCCTCGGCCGTGACGCGCACGAGCTGCTGCACCGGGACGCCCACGGCCAGCCGCTGCCGGCGACGCAGTGCAGCATGCGGCAGGCTTTCCACGCCGGGCGCACCGCGCAGGCCGACGAGGACTACTTCGCACGCGCAGACGGCTCCCTGTTGCCGATCTCCTGGCTGATCACCCCCTACGACACCGGCGGTGACGAGACCGGCACGCTCGTGCTCTTCCACAGCTGTGAGCATCGGCAGGATCCCGGCCCGCGGCGGGAGGCAGCGGCCGAACCTCTGCCGGAACTCGAACGGCTCGCGCTGCTGGCGGAGACCACGACGCAGCTGACCTCTACTCTCGAGGTCGACGAGACGCTGCGCCGGCTGGTGGGCCTGGTCGTTCCCCGGCTGGCGGACTGGGCCGTCATCGACTTGATCACCGAACGCGACGAGGTGTGGCGCACCGCCGTCGTGCACGCCGACGGACACACCCTGGTGCACCGCGAGGACCTGCAGGGACCGATGCCGCCCGTCCCGGAGGAATCCCCGATGCCGCTGTCGAGAGCGCTGCGCGGAATCGCCTCCACTCTGGCCGGCCCGCAGACCTACCAGCGGGCACCGGATTCCGGCATCGCGGCCGAGCAGCGCCGCCTGTTCGACGCCACCGGCATCCACTCCGCAGCCATCGCCCCGCTGCGCAGCACACGCGAAGTCATGGGAGCCCTCACCCTGGGACGCGCCAAGAGACCCGGGAACTTCACGACCGTCGACCTCGCCCTGGTGGAGGACATAGCCCGCCGCGCCGGCCTCGCCCTGGACAACGCCCGCCTCTACCAGCGCCAGCGCAAGGTCGCCGAGACCATGCAGAACCACCTGCTGCCCCAGATGCCACGCGTGCCCGGACTGGAAATGACCGTCCGCTACCTGCCCGCCCCCGACGCCTCGCAGGTCGGCGGCGACTGGTACGACGCCTTCACCCTCTCCGACGGCGCGACCGCCCTGGCCATCGGGGACGTCGTCGGCCACGACCTGGAAGCCGCGGCCGGCATGGCCCAGCTGCGCAACATGCTCCGCGCCTACGCCTGGTCCCAGCATGAACCCCCCAGCCGGATCGTCGAACGGCTCGATGAAGCGGTCCTGCCCATCACCGACGTCACCATGGCCACCCTGATCCTCGCCCGGGCCCAAGCAGCGGAGGACGGCCACTGGCGGCTGTCCTGGACCAACGCGGGCCACCCTCCGCCGTTGCTGGTCACCCACGACGGCCTGGCCCACTACCTCACCGAAGGCCACAGCATCCTGCTGGGCACCGGCATCCGCACACCCCGCCCGGACGCCACAGCCCTGCTGCCGCCCGGATCCACCCTGCTGCTCTACACCGACGGCCTCATCGAAGCCCCCGGCCACAGCCTCGACGAGGGACTGAACCGACTACGCCGACACGCCGCCGCCCTCGCCCACCGTCCCCTTGCCTCCTTCACCGACGAGCTCATGCGCCGCGTCCGCCCCGCGGGCAACGACGACGACATCGCTCTCCTCGCCCTGCGCACCCCAAGGTGAGGGGACTGATCAGCACGAAAGCGAGACGCTCACGCCGTCTGCGTACGGCGGTGCCCTCGGGTGATGCTCGCCGTCGGTGTCAGGGTCAGATGGGCGGTGACCTGCTTGCCCGGGGCGCGGCGCGCGATGTCGACTCTGTGACTGACCGCGCGCACCAGGTGCAGTCCGTGACCGCCGACGCGGTGCGGGTCGCGCTCTTTCACCGTCGGCTCCTCGGTGGAGGTGTCCCACACGGTGATCGCCAGTTCTACGCCGGACAGCTGCAGAACCAGTTCGCACCGGCCGGGGGCATACCGGACGGCGTTCGTGACCAGCTCGCTGACGACGAGTTCGGCGTCCAGGGCCGAAGGGGGCAGCGGGGCGCGGCGGGTATGCCGGGCACGGGTGAGGAAAGCGCGTAGAACCTGGCGCGCGTCCGCGGCACGGGCCGCGCCCTCGGCCCAGGCCGTCCCGCAGCGCAGCGTTTCCTGTCCACCCGCGTCCGGCCCGTCTGCCGCCTGCTTCCTAAGCGGGATGACCATGCGGAGTTCTTTCCTTGTACTCGCCGTTGTTGAGCGGCTTTCCGGCCGCGCCTACCCCGGCGTCGACCGCGCACACCTTCGGCACGCTCCCGGCGCCTGACGCTTCGAGCGAGCATCTGGACCCCATCCGGGGAATGTGCACCCGTACGCCGGGCTGATTCCCGGCCGGCCCTTTGACTTGGGGCCGTGCAGCCGAGACGCTGTCCGCGTGGACAGCGCCCCTGGGAAGCGGCTCGGCGAGCGGTTGCGCGTATCCAGCACAACGGTGGAGGGCCGGAGTGCGGTGGCGGTGCTGGGCGAGGTGGACCACCTGACCGCAGCCCAGCTGGGTGATGAGCTGGAGGCCGCGGTGATCCGCGGGGTCCGATGCATCGAAGTGGACTTCAGCCTGGTCAGCTTCTGCGACTGTTCCGGGCTGAACGTCCTGCTGGCAGCCCACGGCCATTGCCGGGACCGGGGTGCGTTTCTCCGTATCCGGACCGGTGACGCCTACCGTCGAGCGGCTGTTCGAATTGACGGGTGCCGACGCTGTGCTGCTGGGGCCGGAGGCCGTGAGACTCGCGGCACCCGATGCGCTGTAACCGGCGAGCTTGTGGTTAAGCTACGGCTCCGCAAGGCCCATTCCCCCCGTACGGGTCTTGCCCGCGGGGTGGGCGGGCGCATCCCCCCGTCGCCCGCCCGCCCCGCCTTCAGAGCCGCGGCTCAGGAGGGGGCGGTGTGTGTTCGGCCCGGACCCGCTGGGCGACATCGCGCAGTTTGATGTTGTGGTGCTGGGAGATGCGGCGCAGCGCGTTGAAGGCGTCGTCCTCGCTCAGCCGGTGGCGCTCCATGAGGATGCCCATGGCCTCACCGATGGCGTGCCGGCTCTCCATCGCGTGCTCGAGCTGGTCGATGGTGCGGGCACTGGCCAGGGCAACGGCGGCGTGCGAGGCCAGCAGCCAGCCCGCGCTCTCGATGTCCTCGCCGAAGGCTCCGGGGCGGCGTGCGTACAGGTTCAGCGCGCCGAAGTCCTCGTCGTCGGTGTAGAGCAGCACGCCGGTCATGCTGCCCATGCCCAGCTTGCGGGCCTCCGCGGCGAAACGCCGCCAAGCCGGCTGCGGCTGGGTCATGTCCGCGATGCGGCATATGCGCTCGCCGTCCTTGCGGCGGGCCAGGTCGAAGCACGGTCCTTCGCCCAGCTCGCCCTGCAGGCGGTCGGACTCATGGACCATGTCCCCGCAGGCCGCCAGGGTCACCGCCCGGCCCTTGCGCACCGCCAGGATCCCGGCGGCATCGCAGCCCTCCACCAGCTTCACCGCCGACGCCGCGATCTCATCCAGCGTCGCCTGGACCGAGTCCTGAGCCAGCAGATCCCGCGCGAGCACAGCCATCTGCTCGGCGTACTCACGCCACTCCACCGCCACCACCCACCCGCCTCACATCACCGGACGGGCCACAGTACCCCCCACGTGCATGCCCGACCTCCTATCCGGACCGCCGAGGGTTCGGGCGGTGCCGGAGGTGGCACGCCGAGAGGGCCGACAGCCGCCGGTTTCGCCCGGTCGTGTGAGCGCTCAGAGCGCTGACGAGGCGAGAAGGGCCGTTCGCGCCCACCCAACGCCGAGTCCGTGGCACAGCTCGGCGCCTTTTCACCGCTTGCCCCGCTGCCCAGGCGTACTGACCCAACCCGCGCGATGGTGGCGCCACCCGGATCTCCACGCCCGCCCGGGTACCCGGACGTCGCCCGGCACAACGCCGAACGACGTCGTGCTCGGTTCCATGGGGGACAGGTGGTCACGGCGGGCCTGACAACGGAGCTCGTCGGCAGTCAGGAGGTGCACGGGACGACCCGCCACCGCGTGAGTGTCACAGGCTTGGCCGACTCGAACATTTCGGGAAGCAACCGCGGTACCCGTGACGGCGGAGACCGACCCGAGGAGGGAAACGGTGCCGCAGACCGACGACGAACTGCTCACCTTCGACACCAGCGACCTGAGAATTGGGACGAGCAGCGTGCGCGGGCCGCTCTCGGCGGAAGGCACGGCGCCTTGTACCGCAACCACCTGCGCATCGCTCTGCACCTCGACTCCTGGGCGGAGGCCGAGGGCCGCCGGACCGATGTGGACGCACACTACAAAGCCGGATACAGGCAGGCCCTGCAGGACCTGGCCGCGTTCCTCAGGCAGAGCTACTACCTCCCCCGCGGGCCGGACTGAAGCCCGCTCACCCGCCCGGCTCCGTGACGATCCGTCGCTCGCATGCGGACACCCCCCGGCAACCGAAGGAGGCTGCAGATGAACGCCCTTCCGTCTTCCGGCGCGATCCAGCGCCGCCCCACCGCAGGAAGTGTCGACATGAAGCTGCTCGGCATCTATCTCAACGACCACCTCGCGGGCGCCACAGCAGGCACCGAACGCGCCACCCGCCTGGTGCGCACCGCCCGAGGTTCTGCGCTCGGCCGCGCGCTCGAGCCCGTAGCGGCCGAGATCGCCCAGGACCGGACAGCGCTGCTGGACATCATGCGGGATCTCGGCGTTCCCGTTCGCCGTTACAAGGTGTGCGCGGGCTGGGCGGGCGAGAAGTTGGGTCGGCTGAAGCCCAACGGTCACCTGGTACGCCCCTCCCCACTCGGCACCATGCTGGATCTGGAAGCCCTGCGGCTGGGGGTCGAGGGGAAGGCGGCCGGCTGGCAGACCCTGTGTCGGCTCAGTGCCGCCGACGAGCGTCTGGACCCTGCCCGGCTCGACACGCTGCTCGAACGAGCCCGGCGGCAGCAGGAAAGGATCGAGGAGTGGCGCGTCCGCCAGGCCGAGGAAGCGCTGGCCACCACAGCCGGCTGAGCCTCTGCGTCAGGGATGCAACGGCCCGCCCCGCGGGATCACCGGGGGGACGTCTGGCCGTGCGTGTTCGGCGCGTCAGCGGTGTGCGCCCGCTGGAAGGTCCCGTACAGCAGCCACAGGGCCGGAATCAGCAGCACTGCGCCGCAGGCGAGGGCGATGAGGCAGGCGGAGAGCACGGCGGCCTGGGAGGCGGCCTGGTTCACGGTGAGGCTGCCGACCAGCATGGCCGGGTACTGGGCCGCGCCCCATGCCCACAGGATCGCGGCGACGGCCAGCGCAGCCGCTCCCCGGGCCGCGACGTGGCGCCGCCGGGTCAGTAGGGCGAGTCCCACGACACCGCTGACTGCGCTGAGAACGACCAGCGGCAGCGCCCGGTGGGTGAGTCCGTGGAACAACTGGGGAGCGTCGGCGTGCAGTACGGCGATGCCGGCCAGGGCGACCGTTCCGCTCGCCAGCCCGCTGGCCACGGCACGCCGTGCGAAGGACCGCGCCAGTTCGGCGTCGCCTTCGCGGTCGGCGTCCGCGCACAGGTAGACGGCGGCGAGGTGCGCGCAGGTCAGGACGGCCAGAACACCGCCGAGCGCGGAGGTTGGGTTGAGCCAGCTGGTGATGACGTTGCCCATGGCGAGGCCGGCCGGCACCCGTCCCGAGGCGACTCCGCCGGCGACGGCGCCGAGGAAGAAGGGGGTGAGCAGTGAGGAGATGGCGAAGAAGGCGCCGAAGAGCCGGCGCTGCCACGGCTCGGTGCTGGCCTTGCGGAAGGCGAAGGCGGCGCCGCGGGCGATGATGCCGAGGGCGGCGAGGGTGAGCGGCAGGTAGAGGGTGGACATCATGGCGGCGAAGACCGGGGAGAAGCCGGACCAGAGCAGCACGATCACGAAGATGAGCCAGACGTGGTTCGCCTCCCAGATCGGGCCGATGCTGTGCTCGATGAGCCGTCGCTGTGCGTCGCCCCGGCGTGCGCCCCCGGCGAGCAGATCCCATACACCGGCACCGAAGTCGGCGCCTCCGAACAGGGCGTAACACGTCAGCCCGAGCCACATGACGGCGAGGGCGGTGTCGGCGAGCACGGTGCCTCCAAGTGCGGCTACGGTTCGCTGGGCGGTGGCGGTGGAGTCGAGATGAGGGCCGGGGGAACATCGGTCCGGCAAGTCCTCACGCTGTCTCGTCAGACCACGGGATAACTCCGCACGTCCGCTTCCTGCGGTGCCGCTGGAACGGCCGTTGCGCGTGCCAGGCGGCGCAGCACGTACACCGTGGCGACGGTCATCGCGGCGTACACCACCAGCACCAGCCACAGGCCCGCCATCAGGCCGGGCGCAGGGTTGACGGCGTCCCGTACGCTCATCACACCCCAGACGATCCACGGCTGCCGGCCCAGTTCGGTGACGCTCCAGCCGCTCTCCAGGGCCACCACGGACGCCGGCCCGGCGAGCGCGACGAGCACCAGGAGCAGACGGCTCCCACGCCGGTCGAGCAGGTCACCGCCGGCGCGCCGGGTGCGCCACCACGCCAGGAGCAGCCACAGGCCGAGGGCCAGCAGGAAGAAGCCGACGGCGACCATGAGGTCGAAGGCCCAATGGACCCCGGTGACGGCGGGCCACTGGCGGCGGGGCACCGTGTCCAGTCCCTTGACGACCGTGCCCGTCCGGTATCCGACCAGCAGGGAGAGACCGTCGGGGATCTCCAGGCCGTACTTCAGTCCGTCCTGCCCCGCGACGCCGCCGATGGTCAGCGGGACGTGGGAGCCGGTGCGGTACACGCCACAAGACCGTCTACGCCTTCACCACCGGCGCCGTCGCCGACGCCCTGGCCGCCCGCAGTGGGCCCGGTCCCGGACAGCGCCACGCCGCCGTCCGCCCCGGCCGCCACGCCCGCTTCGGCCCCTTGCCCCGTACGGACGCCTACGGAGTAGGGGGCGGAAGATGACTGTGCGGGCGGGCGGCCGATTCGGCGGCAGTGACGTGGCCGATCGGGGCCTGGGGCGAGCGGTTCCCGGGAGCCGTGCAGGAACGCCTGCCCGAGCAGTCGACCCGCCGCGCGAAGGCACTCCCCGGTGCGAAATACTCTCCCGATGAGTTCACGCACTTCCCCGATCAGCCAGCCGATCACGATACGGAGGGCCGTCGCGCGGGATGCCAAACGGCTCACGCGGCTCGTGCGTGGCTCAGGCGCCTACGAGGGTAAGTACGCAGCCGCAGTCGCGGGCTACCGGGTCGGTCCTGATTACATCGAGGCCCACCGCGCCTTCGTAGCCGTCGGCGCCGACGAGCATGGAGGCCGGGTTCTCGGGTTCTACTCGCTCGTTCTCGCGCCACCGGAGCTCGATCTGCTGTTCGTCGCCGACGAAGCGCAAGG
Source organism: Streptomyces sp. NPDC045022 (assembly GCF_056432605.1). Lineage (NCBI taxonomy): Bacteria > Bacillati > Actinomycetota > Actinomycetes > Kitasatosporales > Streptomycetaceae > Streptomyces > Streptomyces sp. NPDC045022. Next base: position 53,893 of record NZ_JBWKIR010000034.1, on the reverse strand, counting down.
ACGGGGTATTGGACGGCTGCTCGTCGCGCACATGCAGTCCGAGGCCCGGGCCGCCGGGCTCGACCGTCTCAGGGTCGTGTCGCATCTTCCCGCCGAGGGCTTCTACCACCGGGTTGGTGCGGTGCGGACGGGGACCGCGTTCGCGAACCCGCCCGCCGTGCCGTGGGACCGTCCCGAATTCGAGTTTCGCATTCCTTCGGAATGACGCGGTGTGCCGGTCGGCGGGGCACCGTCGGCTGAGCGGGGTTCGCGCTCCGGACGCGGTCACCCGCTCCGATCTTGTCGAGGGCCCGCCTGGCTGGTCCTCACCGTGGACTCGGTGAGGACCAGCGTTCGGCGTTCTCCGTGTTCGTTCCAGCCCTGGCCGACGGCGACCGGCGATCTCCCGTTCGCGGTCGCCGGGTCAGCTCGTGCCACGACGGCCCGGAGAGTGTCGACCAACCCGGACCGCATGTGTGCGCCGTCGGCGGCGGCGGTCACCGCGGCGGCCGACGCCGGCGGGGCCGCGGCCGGAACCGGGACCGTGCGGCCGGGCTGTGGCTCAGGCGTCGATGATGACGGGGATGATGAGGGGCTGGCGGCGGTGGGTGCGGAACGCCCAGTTCGCCACGGCGCGGGCGACGAGTTGTTCGAGTTGGCGCGCGTCCCCGACGCCTTCCTCGGCCGCGGTGGCCAGGGTCTTCTCGATGACGGGGATGACCGGCTCGAAGGTGGCGTCGTCGTGGACGAAGCCCCGGGCCAGGAAGTCGGGGGCCTCGGCGAGGGCGCCGGTGTCCGCGTCGACGATCGCCACCACCGTGACCACGCCTTCGGCGGCGAGGGTGAGGCGGTCCTTGAGGGACGCTTCGGTGGCACCGCCGACTTCCATGCCGTCCACGTAGACGTTGCCGGCGGGGACCTTGCCGGTGATGGACGCGCGCCCGTCGACCAGGTCCACGACGACGCCGTCCTCGGCGATGAGGACCCGGTCGGGGTCGACACCGGTACGGATGGCGAGGTCGCCGTTGGCCCGAAGGTGGCGCCATTCGCCGTGCACGGGCATGACGTTGCGAGGCTTGACGATGTTGTAGCAGTAGACGAGTTCGCCGGCGCTGGCATGCCCCGAGACGTGCACCTTGGCGTTGCCCTTGTGGACCACGTGGGCGCCCCACCGGGTGAGTCCGTTGATCACCCGGTAGATGGCGTTCTCGTTGCCGGGGATGAGGGAGCTGGCGAGCAGGACGGTGTCGCCCTTGCCGATGCGGATCATGTGGTCGCGGTTGGCCATCCGTGACAGCGCGGCCATCGGCTCGCCCTGGGAGCCGGTGCATACCAGAGCGATCTTGTGGTCGGGAAGCTTCTCCAGCTCCTTCGTGCTCACGACCAGACCGGAGGGGACCTTCAGATAGCCCAGGTCACGGGCGATGCCCATGTTGCGGACCATCGACCGGCCGACGAAGGCGACCTTGCGGCCGTGCTGGTGGGCGGCGTCCAGGACCTGCTGGATGCGGTGCACATGGCTGGCGAAGCTGGAGACGATGACCCGGCGCGGCGCGGTGCGCATCACCTGCTCGATCGCCGGGTTCAGCTCACGCTCGGAGGTGGTGAAGCCGGGGACTTCGGCGTTGGTGGAGTCGGTGAGGAACAGGTCCACGCCCTCCTCGCCGAGGCGGGCGAAGGCGCGCAGATCGGTGATGCGGTCGTCGAGAGGGAACTGGTCCATCTTGAAGTCGCCGGTGTGCAGCACCATCCCGGCCCGGGTGCGGATCGCGACCGCGAGGCTGTCGGGAATGGAGTGGTTGACCGCCACGAACTCGCAGTCGAAGGGCCCGAAGCCGCGCCGGTCGCCCTCCCGTACCCGCACCGTGCGCGGCCGGATGCCGTGTTCCTTGAGCTTGGCCTCCAGGAACGCCAGCGTCAGCTTGGAGCCGACGACGGGAATGTCGGACCGCTCGCGCAGCAGGTACGGCACGCCGCCGATGTGGTCCTCGTGGCCGTGGGTGAGTACCACGGCCACGATGTCGTCCAGCCGTTCCCGGATCGAGGTGAAGTCCGGCAGGATCAGGTCCACACCGGGCTGGGTCTCCTCGGGGAACAGCACGCCGCAGTCGACGATGAGCAGCTTGCCCGCGTGCTCGAAGACGGTCATGTTGCGGCCGATCTCACCTAGGCCGCCGAGGGCGATGACCCGCAGCCCTCCTTCCGGAAGGGGCGGGGCGGCTTTCAGCTCGGGGTGCGGATGACTCATACCCTGACGGTACCCGGAGAGCGGGACGGGGTGATCCATTGCCTGTGTGATCTCTTCTTGCCGACGGAGCGGGGCGTCCGCAGTGGGTGGACGATCGGATCACGCCGGCGGCCGGCCCGGGCACGCACTCACGCCCGCTGAATCGACGCCGACCGGGCTTGCCTGCGTGCAGGGGTGGGCTCCTCCTGGCAGGAGGAGCCCACTTCATGGGATCTGTGAGGGGTTATTCCGTGCGCAGGCCCGCTGGGCGCATCATGCGCAGCAGCGGCGGCAGGCTGAGCAGTGTGACCATGCCGACCACGGCCGCGCCCACGCCGGTCATGGTGAGCACGCTCGCCCAGTCCATGGTCACCGGTGTACGTGTCATCTTCAGCAGTACCGCGCCGAGGGTGACGCCCACCGTCGTGGCCAGTACGAGACCGAGTCCGACCGGGAGGGCCGTCTGCCACAGCACCGACAGGCTCAGCGTGCGGCGCCGGGTGCCGAAGGCGACCAGCGCGGAGAGCAGCTTCCTGCGCTCGCGCAGCTGCTCCAGCTGGGAGACCAGCAGACTCGCGCCGATCAGTGCCAGCACGAAGGCCGAGCCGACGAACAGGCCGGTGCGGATGGAGGTGTACTTGACGTCCTCCTGGGACGCCGACCAGCCGAAGGTTTGTGCCAGGGGGTCGATGCGGGCGGCGACGTTGCGTATGTACTCCCGCGAGTCCGGCACCGAGGGGTCCAGACGCAGGTAGACACCGTCCGAGAACACCGCGGGCGCGGCCTTGTGGGGCAGGGCGGCGGGGGTGACCAGCAGACTGGTGTAGTCCTGCAGTGAGTCCTTGCGCGCGTTCACCTCCCGAATGTTCGCCGGAACGGTCCAGGGCACCTCGAGGCCGCGTTCGGCGCCCTCGTACGACGGGTCGATGTAGAGCTGCCGACCGGGCTTCACCAGGGCGATCTCGGATGCGTTGCCGGGGTCCGAGTAGCCGCTCCGCGTTCGCGTGATGAACACGTCACCGTCTTTGCAGGAGGGCAATGTGGCGAGTTCGCGCAGGGCGGCGCAGTTACCCACGGTCAGGCCGTTGCTGTTCTCCGGGTCGCGACGTGAGTCCCCGTACTGGGAGCGGGCCAGGGCCACCGCGGCCCGGACCCCCTTGGTGCCGGTGAATACGCGCTCGATGCCGGACAGCGGCTTGGGGCCGCTGAAGTCGACCTGCATCTGGACCCGGCTGGGGTCCTTGCCGGTGATCTCGGTGTACTGGCTCTGCGTTCCCGTGAAGAGCATCTGCAGCGCGATGGCCCCGGCCACCGCCACGGCGATGCCGTTGACCATGCGGGCGGCAGTGCCGCTACTCAGCTGCAGCCGGCGCACGGCCAGCTGCCAGGACAGCGAGCCCTTGCCGAGCCGGACGACGACCGCCTCCACGACCCAGGGCAGCAGGGCGGTGATGCCGATCAGCAACATCAGGACGCCGCCGATGACGAGGTACTGGTTGAAGTTTCCGTTCTTGTGTCCTTGGCCGATCATCGGGTAGAGCATCGCGAGGCCGGCCAGAGGCGGCAGCAGCCGCCACCACAGCCGGCGGCGGCTCTGCTTGGCCGCGCGCACGACACCGAGGGGCTCGACGACCACGCCGCGCATCGCGAGCAGCGTGACCAGCACCGCGGCGACCGGCACCGCCACCGCGACCAGCGCGGCAAGCGCGGGAGCGGGGTCGAGGTAGCTGGGCCAGACGCTCACGCCCAGCAACTCGCCGGCGCCCAGCTTCTGGCGGCCGAGCAAGAAGAAGCCGGTGCCCACGGCCAGGCCGAGCAGGGCTCCGGCCAGCGCCTCGCCCGCCGCGATCCGCCGGGTCATTCCCCGGTCGGAGCCGACCAGGCGCAGCGCGGCGAGGCGGCGGTCGCGGCGTTCGCCGCCGAAGCGGACGGCGGCGGCGATGAACACGGCGACCGGCGTCAGCAGCACCACGAACACGACCAGGACCATGAGCAGCAGCACCGGGTCGGTCTTCTCGGGCGTCGCGTCCGGTCTGCCGAACCTGGCCAGCCGCGTCACCAGGGAGGAGCCCGTGACCTTCAACCCCGAGGCGCCCGCGTAGTAAGCCAGTTCGTGCGAGCCGATCAGCCCGCTCTCGCCGATCGTGCCGGTGATCTTGTACGGCAGGCGCTCCCGCAGCAGTTTCGCGTCGGCCGAGTCCAGCAGGTCCTTGAGCGCGGGGGAGACCACCATCTCGCCCTTGCCCGGGAAGCGGTCGACCCCCGGGGGCAGCGGCGCCCGCCTGCCCTCGGGTTCGACGAACCGGCCCTGGATGTCGTCGTCGTGCCAGGTGGTGTCGGCGTCGGCGATCAGGAGGGTGTTGTCGGCCTTGGGCGGGACCGTCTGGGAGTACACGTTGGCGTAGCGGGCGTCCTCCACCTTGCTGCGGGAGGCGAACACGTTGGGCATCGCGGTGCACAACAGGAGCAGGGCCACACCGAGGCCGACGCCGACCGCTGTCAGCGTCATTCGGACCCAGCCCTCGCGGCCGCCGGTGACGGCGAACCGGGCTCCCATGGCCAGGTCTCTGGCCCACAGCCGCGGACTCATACGGCGCGCTCCATGTCGCGGGACTTGCCGTCGCGTACGACGATCTCGCGGTCGGAGTGGGCGGCCACCCGTGCCTCGTGGGTGACGAGGACGACGGCGGCGTTGGTGGAGCGGGCCGCGTCGGTGAGCAGTTCCATCACCCGCTCGCCGTTGTAGGAGTCGAGCGCGCCGGTCGGTTCGTCGGCGAACAGCACCCGGGGTCCGGTGACCAGGGCGCGGGCCACGGCGACGCGCTGGCCCTGGCCGCCGGAGACCTCGCCGGGCCGCTTGCCCTTCAGGTCGTCGACCTCCAGGCGTTCCATCCAGCCGAGCGCGGCCCGCTCGGCCTCCTTGCGGGGGCGGCCGTTCAGCCTGAGCGGCAGGGCGACGTTCTCCACGCAGGTCAGTTCCGGCACAAGCTGCCCGAACTGGAACACGAAGCCGAACTCGGAGCGGCGCAGCGCGCTGCGCCGGCCGTCGCTCATCGCCGTCACTTCACGCCCGTTGTAGGTGATCGACCCGGAGTCGGGCGGCAGGATGCCCGCGAGGCAGTGCAGCAGCGTCGACTTGCCGGAGCCGGAGGGGCCCATGACGGCGACGACCTCACCGGGGTGGATGGAGAACTCGGCGCCGTCGAGGGCGTGGGTGTGCCCGTAGGTCTTGCGCAGGTCCTGCGCGGTGAGCAGGGAACCAGGGGGAGAAGTCGTCATCGGGCCACAGCCTCACGGAGTTTGTCGAGTCGGGCGGCGGTCAGCTCCAGCCAGCGCAGGTCCGCCTCCAGGTGGAAGAGGGCGTGGTCGCAGATCAGCTGGTCCGCCAGATCGCCCTTGCGCTTGCGGTCGGTCAGGATGCGCATGCTGCGCAGGTGCTCGGAGCGTTGGGTGTCGAGGATGTGGGCGGCGTCCCGGTGGGTGAGCAGCGCGAGGACGACTTTCGTGTAGAGGGCCGACTGGAGGTACTCCTCCGGCTTCTGCGGGGTCGCGAGCCACTGCTCCACGTCGGTGACGCCGGCGTCGGTGATCGCGTAGCGCTTGCGCTCCGGGCCGCCGCCGGCCTCCATCCCGTCGACCTCGACGAGGCCGTTCTTCAGCAGCCGGGACATCGTCGAGTAGACCTGGCCGTAGTGCAGCGGCCGGTCGTGACCGAACGTCTCGTCGAAGGCCCGCTTCAGGTCGTAACCGTGTCGCGGGCCGGACTCCAGGAGCCCCAAAAGGGTGTGACCGATGGACATGAGCACACTATACACACCGTGTATACGCCGCATGTATACACCGAGTGTATAGCTCGTGGCGGGCCGTATGGCAGTGCAGGTGAGGGAGGGGAGCCTCCACTAGGGCGGCATCCAGCGTCCCCCCGTTATAGGGGCGTCCGTGATACGTGAGAGGGCCTGGGGCGTGAGTGAGACACCGACGAACCCCCTGCAATACCGCTTTGACGGACCAGAAGACGCTCCGGTCCTGATCTTGGGTCCCTCACTGGGTACCACATGGCACAGGTTGTAGTTGGCGTCTTGTGGGGTCCAGCTGGTCTCGGGCAGGAGCGTTTTTGCAGGTCAGGTCGTTGTGGTCCAGGTGCGTCGACGCAGTCGGTGACACGCCTGTGATAGCAGGGTGAGAGGTGAGGGACCCCCGTCGGCCGGCTCCGGCGGGGGTTTCTGTGTTCGGGGACGGCCCTGGTGTGTGGTGTTCGACGCGGTCTTGGTGTGCTCCGGCGCGCCGTTCTCGACCCCTGGCGAGCGTCCCCATGACGCTGAGCGCAACCGCCACGATGAGCAGCAGAAGAAACCGCACCCCGTCAGCCTCCGGGCGTCAGCGGCGGGCAACACGTTGTCCGCCGTCAACGTGCACGGCGGACTCATCTCTCGGCCCTGCGGGTCGGCGTTCGTCTCAGCTTCGTCACTCGCGAAGATCGGCCGAGTGGATCACCACCTTCTCTCCGTGGCATGTGGCGCTGACGCAACGGCCCCGGCGTATACACACCGGGGCCGCCCTTCCGGGTCGTTGCACGTGAGAGTGCACCGGCCCATTCACCAGGGTATGCCCAGGATCCCATTTCGGTCATATGGCAGGAAATGGCCGTCATGCGGCCAGCCGCAGCCCTGAGCCGGTGGGTGTGACGGCCGCCGCCCCACACCCACCCCTGGCTGGAAGCAGGTTGCGTCATCAGCGGCTCCCCTCTCGGTGCTCACGGCGTGTGGTGTCGGCAGGAGGGCCGTTCGGCACGGTGGCACGTGGGCTCTTACGGGTCCGCCGACGGATTCCCGGTAGGGCATCGCTGTAGTGGAACGCCCCGATCCTTTCGGCGTGCTGCGCGTTGAGCCGGTGGATCAGGAACATGCCCGCGATGATCACGAAGAGGATCACGGCGACGGTGACGGCCGTCTCCACGTCTTCACCTCCTCAGGGCGGAGGTGAAGATCCCGATCGCGGCTCCCGCCGTCGAGGCGGCTCCGCCGTCGGTCTCCCATTCCTCTTCCCGGCTCTGAGTATCTGTCGCGTCGTGGCTGATGGCCTCGTCGGCCATCAGACCGCTGGCGGTGCGGACACCTCTCGGAACGGTTGCCGCTGCCATCAGCCGGGCGGCGGCGGCCGGGTCTGTCTCCGGAGGGATCACCAGCAGGTCCAGGCGGCCCACCGTGTACGAGAGGAGGATCACCTTGTTCGGGTCCTGCTCGGCGGCGAACCAGCCGACACGCACCGTGTGCCCCGTGACGGGGACCTTGCGCGGGATGACGGGCCAGTGGGTCGGGTTCACGGTGACGTGGGTGATCCGGCCCCAGCACGCGTCCAGCGCGTCTGTGAGAGTGGGGATCTCGCGCAGAAGATCACGGGAGCGGGGCCACCAGGCACCGTCCAGGAGACCTGGAGCCGAGCCGGTCGGGGCCAGAGACAGCCGGGCCGGCACCGACAGCAGGCGCTCTTGAACGATCGTGGGTTCGATGGTCGCGGTCATGACGCGGACCTGTCCCCGAGCCTCCTCACGAAGGCCGGTGTTGTTGCTCGCCGAGAACGACACCGACACGGCGGCCGGTGTGCGAAGTACTCCCGGTGCTTTCACTCTACGCCGTCGCGGAGGTCCCGGGACGTGCGCGTGAGCAGGCATTTCACCGATAGGCAACGAGGCCCGGAACCGTCGGCGCAGCTGCTGCGGCGGGGCACGGCTTACGGTGGGAGGACGAGGTCCCGCGTTCGGCGGCGGCACCGTTTCCCGCGGACAGGCGGACACGCCATGAACGAATCCGATACCCCTCGCGCTCCCGGTCTTCTGCCGGACGCGATCCATCGGGCCGCGAAACCCGGGACGGTCCTCCTGCGGCTGGAGACGACACGATCCCGGGAAGGCAACCTCGACGGTGCGTGGTGGCCGCGTTCCCGCGACATCGGTGCTGAGCTGCCCGATCTCGTCCACGCGCTGACCGTGCACCTCGGCCCCATCACGCGCGTCGGTCTGGATGCCACCGCTTGGGATGAACTTCCCACGCGCCTGGTGATCGGCGACCAGGTCGTCCGTATCGACTCCTTTCCGGTGGGTGACGACACGGTCCTGATCACTCGGGGCGACCAGGACCACTTCTCCCTTCTCGTGGTCCCGCCGCACGCGACAGTCGAGGCCGCCCGTGCCGCGATGGCCAGGGCTGTCCGGGCCGCCAACGTCACCGAGGCCGCACAGATCCTCATCGACACCGGCACCCATCAGGCATACACGGTCCCCGTGGAGGGCCCTCGGAGCGGCGAGGAACGCCACGAGCCCGAGGAATGACTTCTGGAGCTCCGGGCGCCCGTGGGGCTGTGCGTGCCGGGCGGTGCCTTCAAGGCGATCGAGGTGGTGCCGCCCGTCGGAGTGGATGCCCGGTAGTGGTGTCCGCCGAAGCTCCGCCGGTGCCGTTAGGGTGCGCGACATGGCCCGTACCCGGCTGTACCGCGACGGCTCCCTGGTCGAGGAGGACTTCCCGGTCCGGGACATCTCCCGGCATCTGGCGGACCCGTCCACGACCGTGTGGTTGGACCTGTACCGCCCGGACCGCGCCGAGTTCACGGCGGTCGGCGAGGAACTCGGTCTGCACGAGCTGGCCCTCGAGGACGCGCTGCACGAGGGGCAGCGGGCGAAACTCGACACCTACCGCACCCATCACTTCCTCAGCGTCTACGCGGTCGCCGTCGATCCGGACGGCGCGGGACTGACGATGAGCGAGCTCGCGGTCATCCTCACGCCGCAAGCGCTGATCACGGTCCGCAAGGACGCCGCGTTCGCCCTCGACGAGCTGGTCGCCCGCTGGGACCGCACCCCGGATCTGGCAGCGCACGGGGTCGCCTTCCTGCTCCACGGCCTGCTCGACCATGTCGTCGACGGGCACTTCGCCGCGGTACGGCGACTCGACGAACGTATCGAGGAACTGGACGATCTGCTCTTCGCCGAAGGCGGTCGGCAGATCCAGACCGTACAGCGCCAGTCCTACGCCCTGCGGAAATCACTGGTCCGGCTCCGCCGCGTGGTCCTGCCCATGCGGGAGGTCGTCAACGCCCTCATGCGCCCCGACCTCGACGTGGTCGACGGGCCCTTGCTGCCGTACTACCGAGACGTGTACGACCACGTGCTGCGCGCCGGCGAGTGGACGGAGTCGCTGCGGGATCTGGTGGCCTCGGTGATGGAGACCAACTTGTCGGTGCAGGCGAACCGGATGAACCTGATCATGAAGAAGGTGACGAGCTGGGCCGCGATCATCGCCGTGCCCACGGCGATCACCGGCTTCTACGGACAGAACCTTCCCTACCCCGGCTTCGCACATCAGTCTGGATTCATCGTGTCCAGCGCCGTCATCGTCGTCGTCTCACTGACGCTGTACTTCGCTTTCAGGCACTGGGACTGGCTCTGACCACACGCTCCTGCGCGCCCGTCGGCAGACAGGTGGGAGCCGGTTCCAGAAGTCGGCTCCCAAACGGCTCCCAGGACTTCGGGCTGTGTGCCAGTGACGCAGGACACCCCGCCACGGGTGTCGACGAACAAGGCGCCACCATGCCGGCCCAGCTCCTCGGAGCGCCCAACGGGTAGCGGCTACGGCCCCGTCGCTCTCTTCGCCGTTCACGTGCAGCGGCCGACCGTCGTGAAGAAGGGGTTCATGACGGCTGTCTCACATGCCGATGATCAGGCGGCTGACGTCACCGGCCTTTGCCGGTACCGCTGCGGGCGCCACGCAGGTACCGCCCTCGTACTCCCAAGCCTCGTCCGGATCGAGTGGTCGGTCGGCCGTGGAGACTGCGCGCCCGGCTCGATCCGCGGCGATGAGTGCGCTCGCGGTCAGCGGCGGGCCGTCGTAGTCGGATGCGGCCGCCATCAGGCGGGCCGCCGACTGCGCCCCGGTCTCGGGTGGGATGACGAGCAGATCCCAGCGTCCGGTGCCGTAGGAGAGCAGCAGCAGCTTGTGCGGGTCGATCTCCGGCGTGAACCAGCCGACCTTCACGACATGGCCGTTGACGGGCACCTTGCGCGGGATGACCGGCCAGTGCTCGGGGTTGACGGCGATACGGGTGATGCGGCCCCAGACGGGGTCCAGCGCGTCGGTCAGTGCGGGTAGTTCGCGCAGCAGGTCGCGCGAGCGCGGCCACCAGGCGCCGTCCAGGAGTCCACGGGAGGGGCCGTCCGTCTTCAGTACGAGGCGGGCGGGAGGGGGGTCTGCGAGGGGTGCGGTCCGCGGCAGGGTTGCTTCGAAGGTCGCGGTCATGATGCGGACCCGTCTCCGGGCCGCCCCTGGGGTTACGGCCCGGGTTTCATCTCTCACCGAGAACGACCCGGCGTGGAAGCCGGTGTGCGAAATGCCCTCGGTGCCTCCACCGTACTCCTTCCGCCACTCGCCGCGGTGGCCGTCGTACCGGCAGGAGCGGGCCGAGGGGAACCAGGGGCCGTCGCAGTCAGACCGGTCTGGCTGCACAAGCCGAGCGCCAGGGGCCGCCCACCGGTCCCCACCAGAGCGGCCTGACGGCTCCGCCGCCCACCTGCGGCGTCGCAGCCGGTCTGTCTCAGCGGGATTCCCGGCCTGCCACACGGCAAGGTCAACGGTGTGACTGGCCGCCGAGTCACTTCGTCGTCCGGAGAGCTGTTCATGATCGACCGCCCGGTCAACCCATCATCGGGGGCCGGCCGGTGACTCGGCGGCGCACCACTCAGATGTGCCGGAGCGGTTGTCCGGAACGGCAGGAGTAAGCTGAAAACGTCGAGGGCACGTCGTACGCCGGTGTCCGGACCGGTTTCGTCCTCGTCGCAAGAGAGATGTGGGCCGATCAGGTCCGGGCCAGGTTCCGCCCTATGACATCCGAAGCCCCGCACCGCCCACCCCGTCCCGAAGCCGAGCGCGAGCCGAGCGGGCAGGACCGGGTGGAGGTCCGCCTGGTCTCCGCGGACCCCGAAGCGGCCCGACGCGTCGCGGACGCGCTCCGGCTGCTGTTCGCCGGCGATGAACAGCGCAGCTATCCCGGCCCCTCGGGAACCGGGACGCGGCTGCACCTCACACTGGACGCCTCTCGCGGCGCCGGTTCGCTCGGCTCCTGGCTCGACTCCAGCAGACCGCCCGCCGATCGCACCCACCAGGGCGAGACCGCCTGACGGCCCCGCCGCCCACTCTCCACGTCCTCACCAGCCCAAGCCCCTGTAGCTCCCGTATCCACCGTCTGTGCGACTCGCATCCGCTCTCAGCGATGCCCTTACGCACCCACGTCGAAGAGGCGCAGCCCAAGACCCCGGCCGCACTGTCGTCACCGAAGTCAAGGACTGCGCATGCCTCTCCATATCCTCCGCTCCCCGTCCGCCGTCCCGCCGGAAGGCGCCCCGCCGTCCCCGGAGTACGACGGGAGGGCGGCCTTCCCGCGCGAGGGAACGGCTGCCAGGCGCACCGGCAGCGAGCGGCTGTCCCTGGCGATCACGGCGTTGATCGTCCTTCTCCCGTTCCTGGCACTCGGTCTGGCCGTCCGGCTGCTGTGGGGGCGCCTGATCCATCCCGTCGATGTCCTGCTCGCCGCGGTGCTCTACACCGTCACGGGCCTCGGCGTCACGGTCGGCTTCCACCGTGGCCTGACCCACGGCAGCTACCGGGCCGTACGGCCGCTGCGCACCGCGCTCGCGGTGGCCGGATCCATGAGTTTCCAGGGGGACGTGATCGGCTGGGTCGCCATCCATCGCCGCCATCACGCCTTCACCGACCGGCCGGGCGACCCTCACTCTCCGTATCGCTACGGCACGTCTGCATGCGGCCAGTTGCGGGGACTGCTGGATGCCCACGTCGGCTGGCTGTTCCGCAACGACCCCACATCCGCAGAGCGCTACGCTCCCGATCTGCTGGCCGACCGTGACATCCGGGCCGTGTCCCGGGCCTTCCCGGCCCTGTGTGTGCTCACCCTTGCCCTGCCCTTCACCGCTGGGTGGCTGATCGGCGGCAGCTGGGTGTCCGCACTGACTGCCCTGCTGTGGGCGGGACTTGTCCGCATCGCCCTACTCCACCACGTCACGTGGAGCGTGAACTCCCTCTGCCATGTGATCGGTGAGCGCCCGTTCCACACCCGTCGCCACGACCGCGCCACCAACCTGTGGCCCCTGGCCCTGCTCTCGTTCGGCGAGAGCTGGCACAACCTGCACCACGCCGACCCCACCTGCGCCCGGCACGGCGTCGACCGCGGCCAGCTCGACCCGTCCGCCGCCGTGATTCGCCTCTTCGAACGCCTCGGGTGGGTCAGGGACGTGCGCTGGCCAACCCCGGACCGTGTCGCCGCCCGCCGCGTGTGAACCCGAGCGACCGCATTCCCTTCAGGAGTTCACGATGACACTCGCCCCACCGCCCCCGCTCTCCTCGTCGTCCGCCGTCCGCCTGCGCCTGGTGTCCCAGCCGGGACAGGGGCACATGCCCCGGCGCATCGACGGCGCGTGGTGGCCCCGCTCGCCCGATCTGGTGGCCGAACTGCCCAGACTCCTGGCCGGAATGCCGCACGCCTGGGGGCAGGTCACCAGTGCCCTCGTGGACGAGGCCGTATGGTCCCCGTTCCCGGGCCGGCTGCTCGTCGCCAACCAGGTGGTACGTCTGCGCCGGACGACCACCCAGCGCTCCCCGTCCACCGTCTGTCTGTTGGCGCCCGGCCGCGGCCGGTGGGACCTGCTGGTGGTGCCGCCCGCTGCCACGGACGTGGAGGCGGGGCGGCTCATGGAGAGTATGGCCACCGCTGTGAAGGACAGCATGGGGCCGGGAGTTGCCGTCCGCTGACGGTGGCAGTCGGACCACTCGCGGGTCCGCCCAGCCCGTGCGTGGGCCCGGGGGCATTGTGGCCGGACCCGGCTGGGCAGGCTCCACGTGCCCGGTCCCGGGGCCGGCCGGGCTGCACCGATGTGGAGTCCGCTCGGACCGTCGACGGAGTACGCTGGTGTTACCGAGAGTATCTCGTACACCGGCTTCGACGTCGTTGTCGCTTTCGGCGATCTGATCACGCCGGGCCGGTTCCGGTCGGCCCGGAGCAGGGTTCGCGTCATGACTGCGACCGTTTCCCCCACGCCGATCCCCGGAAGTACGCCCTGCTCTACGTCACTCCGGATCTCTTGCGCTCCTCCCGGTTCCTCGCCGACGGCCGTGCTCGATCCGCTGTCGGCGCTGAGTAGCGGGGGCCTGTTGAACCGCGCGTACTGGCCGGCCGCGCCGGGTGCGGGGCCCTTCGGTGGGCAGGTGCAGCCGACGCCCGTCTCGGCCCTCTGGCTGATGGCCGCCGGCCGAGACTGCCTGCGCACCTCGCACGTGCACCGGCTGATGGTGGACGCGGCGCGCCTGCGCACGATGTCGGAGACCGACTCGGCCGTTCAGGCGGCCTGGGACTCCGAAGAAGACCACGAAGTCCGCGATCCGGCTGCGCGCCCGCAGATCCCGGCCGTTTCCGCTCCGCCGACGGCGAGGTGAGGGCCGTGCGCACCCCAGCGGCCACCAGGGCCACAGCCGGCGGAGCCCGGACCGGCGTACCGCAGAGCGCTCCCGGCTGAGCCGGGCCCGACAAGACCAGAGCCTCAAAAGCAGCCCGAGACCCCGGCCGCACCGCAGACGACAGGCCGGGGTCCTCCCGCGCCGTGTGCTTCCCGGACCGCTCAGGTCCGGGACCGTCATCGACGTAAGGAAAGTGAGAACCATGGGTGTTCTGATCACCGTGCTGGCGGTGTGCGCCGTGGCCGGGTTCGTCCTGCTCGCGCTGAGCCTGCGCAACGTCCAGCAGTACGAGAAGGGCGTCGTGTTCCGCTTCGGGCGGCTGCTGCCGGACATCCGCGGGCCGGGTCTGCGGTTCATCCGGCCGATCGGGGACCGGATGCGGAAGGTGTCCGTACAGACCGAGGTCCTCGGCATCCCGCCGCAGGGGTCCATCACCGCCGACAACGTGACGCTCACCGTCGACGCGGTCGTCTACTTCAAGGTCATCGACCCGGTCAAGGCCCTGGTGAACGTGCGCAACTATCCTGCCGCCGTCTCCCAGATCGCCCAGACGTCGCTCCGCTCGGTCATCGGAAGGGCCGACCTGGACACGCTGCTCTCCGACCGCGACCACATCAACGCGGAACTCAAGAAGGTGATGGACGCCCCCACCGAGGAGCCCTGGGGGCTGCGCATCGAGCGCGTCGAGATCAAGGACATCGCCCTTCCGGAGTCGATGATGCGCTCGATGTCGAAGCAGGCCGAGGCCGAGCGGGAGCGCCGTGCACGGGTCATCGCCGCCGACGGAGAGTTCCAGGCGTCCCAGCGGCTGACCGACGCCGCCGCGACCATGGCCGACACTCCCGGAGCACTCCAACTGCGCCTGTTGCAGACCGTGGTGGACGTCTCCGCCGAGAAGAACAGCACCCTCGTGATGCCGTTCCCCGTGGAGATGCTCCGCTTCTTCGAGCACCAGAGCAGGGACGGCGACGGCGAGTCCGACGGACGGCGCGTGCACCGGACCGCCAGGCGCCCCGTGCTGTCCACCAGCGCCGTGATCCCCGAGCCCGCCACCCCCGCACCGGCCCTCACACCGTCGGTCTCCCTGCCCGGAGAGCGGGCCGGCAGCCGTGCGGAGGTGGCCCGGGAGCGGCGGGACAACCGGCCGACGCGGCGGGACGCCGAGGAGGCACTGAGCGGCTGATGGTCCCGGCCGCCCGGGGCGACACGATCGTCCCGGTGCGGCGCGGTGCCGCTGATGGCCCCGGTGACAGCCTGTCACCGGGGTCACAGCGGTCCGGGGTGGCTGAAGCGGCCGGCCCGCCGTTGGATGCGGTGCCGGCGGGTGCGGTGGCGTACCGGCGGATGTGCGGCTCGCGCATCGGCGCGGGCGTAGAAGACGTGTTTCGCGGCCTCGATCAGCACCAGGTAGAGCACGACCATCAGGGCCAGGGTGAGGAGGAGTCCGAGCGGCAGGGACTGGAAACCGAGCGGCCCCGCGAGCGGGGACATCGGCAGCGCGACGGCGACGGCGACGACACCGATGGCACTGAACAGCAGGGGGCGGCTGGGCCGGCTGCGGTAGAACGGCACCCGGCGGGTGCGGATGGCGAAGACGACCAGCGCCTGCGTGGCGAGGGACTCCACGAACCAGCCGGAGCGGAACAGTTCGGCGCCGGTGTGGAAGATCTGGATCATGATCACGAAGGTGAGGAAGTCGAAGAGGGAGCTGACGGGCCCGAAGAAGAGCATGAAGCGCCGGATGAAGGCGATGTCCCAGTGCGAGGGCGCGCGCAGCTGCTCCGGGTCGACGTGGTCGGTGGGGATGGTCAACTGCCCGGCGTCGTAAAGAAGGTTGTTGAGCAGGATCTGCGAGGGCAGCATCGGCAGGAACGGCAGCACCAGGGAGGCTCCGGCCGCGCTGAACATGTTGCCGAAGTTGCTGGAGGTGCCCATCAGGACGTACTTGATGGTGTTGGCGAAGATCCGGCGCCCCTCGGCGACCCCGTCGGCGAGTACGCCGAGGTCCTTCTCCAGGAGCAGGACGTCGGCCGCGTCCTTGGCCACGTCGGTCGCGGTGTCCACGGACAGCCCCACGTCGGCGGCGTGCAGGGCCAGCGCGTCGTTCACGCCGTCGCCCAGGAACCCGATGTCCCGGCCACGCCGCCGCAGCGCCCGTACGACCCGTGCCTTGTCCTGGGGCGAGACGCGGGCGAAGACGGTGGTGGTCTCGGCCGCAAGGGTCAGCTGGTCGTCGTCCAGCTGCCCGATGTCCTGGCCGGTCAGGGCGCGGCCGGGCGGCAGCCCGAGGTCGGCGCAGACCTTCTGGGCGACGAGCGCGTTGTCGCCCGTACAGATCTTGACGGTGATGCCGAGGTCGGCGAGCCGGCGCAGCGAGGCGGCGGCACCGGTCTTGGGCGGGTCGAGGAAGACGAGGAAGCCGGCCAGACGCAGCCGGTATTCGTCGGCGGCCGTGAGGGACGTCTGCCCGTCCGCGTCCCTGGTGGCCACGGCGACCACCCGGCTGCCCGCCGCGAAGTGCTCCCGAAGCACCCCCGCGGCCTCCTCCGGTACGTCACCACAGCGGGCCAGGACCGCCTCGGGCGCGCCCTTGGTGACGAGTAGGCGGCTGCCGTCCGGGCGCTCGACGAGCGCGGAGCCCAGCTGCCGGTCGTGGTCGAAGGGCAGCAGCGCGAGCCGGTGGTGACCGGCCGGGGGCGTGCCTGTGGCCTGCCACAGCGCGATGTCCAGGGCGTTGCCGCCCACCTGGTCGAGGTCGCCCTCGGTGGCCAGCAGGCCGAGCTTCAGCACGGTGTCGGACAGTGTGCCGACCGGGTCGAGGGCCGCCTCGAAACGGATGCGGCCCTCGGTGAGCGTGCCGGTCTTGTCGGTGACCAGGACGTCCATGTCGCCCAGGTCCTCGATGCACACCAGCCGCTTCACGAGGACCTTGCGTCGCGCCAGCTGCCGTGAGCCGGTGGCCAGGCTCGTGCTCACCACGGCGGGCAGCAGTTGCGGGGTGATGCCCACCGCGATGGCCAGCGAGAAGAGCAGCGCGTCGAGCAGCGGGCGGTGGAGCAGGAGGTTGATGACGAAGATGCCCGTGGTGAGGGCGGCGGCGACCTTGAGGAGCAGCATGGAGAAGCGGCGCAGCCCCGCCTGGAAGTCGGTCTCCGGCTGCCGTTCGCCCAGCCCCAGCGCGATCCGCCCGAACTCGGCACGGCCCCCAGTGGCGACGACCACTCCGGTCGCGCTGCCCCCGTGCACCACGGTCCCCATCAGCGCGCAGGAGGTCAGCTCGGCCAGTGCCGCTCCCGCGGCGACCGGCTCCGCGTCCTTGTCGGCTGGGGCGGACTCCCCGGTGAGGACGCTCTCGTCGCAGGCGAACGCCGTGCACTCCAGCAGGCGCAGGTCCGCGGGCACCAGTTGCCCCAGCGTCAGACGTACGACATCGCCCGGCACCAGCTCGGTCACATCGACCTCGGCGGCCGCGCCGTCCCGGACCACGACGGCCGTGTGTCGCACCCGCGAGTGCAGGGCCTGAGCCGCCTTCTCCGCGCGGTACTCGTTGACGAATCCCAGAGCTACGCTCAGGACCAGGATCCCCGCGATGATGACCGCGCCGGTCCGCTCGCCGAAGAAGTACGAGACCCCGGCCGTCACCGCCAGCAGGATCAGCAGGGCGCTGCGCAACTGCCGCCCGAGGACCGCCAGGAGGCGGACGTGGTGCGTGCGTACGGCGTTCGGCCCGACCGCCGTGAGCCGTTCGGCCGCCTCACCCCTCGCGCCCCCCGACAAACCCTCGGGACTGCTCGCGAGCGTGGCCAGCACGGCCTTCGCGTCTTCGGCGGCGGCGTCCCCCACCCGCAGCTCCTCCACTCCGGTGGTCACTGACTCCAGGTCCATTCGGCCACCTCGGGCAGGTCCGCCCCGTGGACGCGGATCCAGTCGTGATGGCGGTAACGGACGTCGACCATCCGCTGCCGCAGCGCAGCCGCGCGGACGGCGAGACCGGGCACCCTGTCGATGACGTCCATGACCAGCCGGTAGCGGTCGAGGTCGTTGCGGACGACCATGTCGAACGGGGTCGTGGTGGTGCCCTCCTCCTTGTAGCCGCGCACGTGCAGGTGCGGGTGGTTGGCGCGGCGGTAGGCGAGCCGGTGGATCAGCCACGGATAGCCGTGGTAGGCGAAGACGACGGGTTTGTCAGGGGTGAACAGCGCGTCGTACTCGCTGTCGGGCATGCCGTGCGGGTGTTCCTCCGCGGGCAGCAGCCGGGCGATGTCGACGACGTTGACCACCCGTACCGCGAGTTTGGGCAGGTGGCGGCGGAGCAGCGAGGCCGCGGCCAGTACTTCGAGGGTGGGTACGTCGCCCGCGCAGGCGAGCACCACGTCGGGCTCGCCGGGCTCGGACTCCGTGCCGGCCCAGTCCCAGATCCCGGCGCCGCGGGCGCAGTGCGCGCGGGCGGTGTCGAGGTCGAGCCAGTCGAAGCAGGGCTGCTTGCCCGCGACGACGACGTTGACGTAGTCGCGGCTGCGCAGCACGTGATCCGCCACGCACAGCAGGGTGTTGGCGTCCGGCGGATAGTAGACCCGCACGACTTCCGGCGACTTGTTGAGCACGTGGTCGACGAAACCGGGGTCCTGGTGGGAGAAGCCGTTGTTGTCCTGGCGCCACACGTGTGAGGTGAGCAGGTAGTTGAGGGAGGCGACGGGGCGGCGCCAGGGGAGCCGGCGGGCGACGCGCAGCCACTTGATGTGCTGGTTCGCCATGGAGTCGACGATGTGGACGAAGGCTTCGTAGCAGGAGAACAGGCCGTGCCGGCCGGTGAGGAGGTAGCCCTCCAGCCAGCCCTGGCAGGTGTGTTCGGAGAGGATCTCCATCACCCGGCCGCCGCGCTCCAGGTGCTCGTCCGTGGGCAGCACCCGGGCCTCCCACGCTTTGCCGCTCGCCTCGTAGACGGCCTGGAGGCGGTTGGAGGCCGTCTCGTCCGGCCCGACCAGCCGGAAGTCGCGCCGCTCGCCCGTGTCGGCCATCACCTGCGCCAGCAGGTCGCCGAAGACGCGGGTCGGCTCGTGCGCTGTCGCGCCAGGCTTGTCGACCGGGACGGCGAACCGCTCCAATTGCGGCAGGGGCAGGTCGCGCAGCAGCAGGCCGCCGTTGGTGTGCGGGCTGGCGCCCAGGCGGTGCTCGCCGTCGGGGACACAGGCGAGGACCTGTTCCCGGGGGCGCCCGTGCTCGTCGAAGAGCTCCTCGGGCCGGTACGAGCGCAGCCATCGCTCCAACTGCCGCAGATGTTCCGGGTTTTCGCGTACGGCTGGCAGGGGCACCTGGTGCGCTCGCCAGGTGCCCTCCACCGGAACGCCGTCGACCACGGCGGGTCCGGTCCAGCCCTTGGGCGTGCGCAGCACGATCACCGGCCAGCTCGGGCGTTCGGTGATGACGGAACCGGCGCGGGCGGCGTGCTGGAAGGCGGCGATGCGGTTCAGGGCCTCGTCCATGGCGCGGGCCATCGCCCGGTGGACCGCATGCGGGTCGTCCCCGGTGACATGGAGGGGCTCGTGTCCGTATCCCCTGAGCAGGGAGTCGAGCTCGGGCTCCGGTATCCGGGCCAGGACCGTCGGATTGGCGATCTTGTAGCCGTTGAGGTGCAGGATCGGCAGGACGGCGCCGTCCCGTACCGGGTCGAGGAACTTGTTCGAGTGCCAGGAGGCGGCCAGCGGGCCCGTCTCGGCCTCACCGTCGCCGATCACGCAGGCCACCAGGAGCCCCGGATTGTCGAACGCGGCCCCGTAGGCATGCGCGAGCGAGTATCCCAACTCGCCGCCCTCGTGGATCGATCCGGGGGTCTCGGGTGCGACATGACTGGGGATGCCGCCCGGGAAGGAGAACTGCCGGAAGAGGCGGGTCATGCCGGCCGCGTCCCGCGTGATGTCCGGGTACGTCTCGGTGTAACTGCCCTCCAGCCAGGAGTTCGCCACCACGGCCGGCCCGCCGTGACCGGGCCCCCAGACACAGATCGCGTCCAGGTTCCTTGCCTTGACGACCCTGTTGAGGTGGGTGTGGACCAGGTTCAGCCCCGGTGAGGTGCCCCAGTGCCCCAACAGTCGCGGCTTGACGTGCTCAGGCGCCAATGGCTCGGTCAGCAGAGGGTTGGACATGAGGTAGATCTGCCCGACGGCCAGGTAGTTCGCCGCTCGCCAATGGGCGTCCAGGGCGCTCAGCTCCTCCTCGTCGATGTCGGCGATACCGGCCGGAGTGCCGAGGGAGGTCTCGGTGGTGGAACCGAGTGGCATGACGAACCTTTCTCGAGGCGCTTGATCAGGAATTTCCGGGACTGAGACTGAGACCGGGGAGGTGTTCGGTTTCGTCGATGAAGGCGCGAGCGACGTCCGCCAGGCGGCGGTTGTGGGCGCGGGCGTAGGCGCGCAGCGTCGTGAAGGCCCGTTCCATGTCCGTGTGGCGGCGTTCGGCGAGCTTTCCCTTGGCCTGTTCGATCAGGACGCGGCTGTTGAGGGCGGTCTGCAGCTGCTCGTTGAGCAGCGTGCTGCGCTCACTGGTGCGTTGTTGCAGCAGGCTGATGGTGGCGACGTCGGCGAGAGCCTGGGCGAAGGGGGTGGCGGCGGGGCTGATGGGCGCCGGGGTGGTGTGGAAGAGGTTGAGGGCGCCGACTACCTCGTCGCGCAGGCGCATGGGCAGCGCCTGGACGGAGGTGAAGCCGATGCGCTGGGCCTGGGCGGTGAACAGGGGCCAGCGCGCGGCCTCGTCGCGCAGGTCGGGAACGGAGACGGTGATCCCGGTGTGGAAGCAGTCCAGGCAGGGGCCTTCGTGGTTCTGGAGCTGGAAGAGTTCGAGGAGACGCACCCGCTCGTCGGAGGCGGCCATGACACGCAGCACGCCGTCGCGGTCGGCGAGCAGGACGCCCGCCGCACTCGCGTCGAGCAGATCGACGCAGCGGTCGGTGAGCAGGCGCAGGAAGTCCATGAGGTCGAAGTCGGCGACGAGACTGTCCGCCAGCTCGACGAACGTCCGGGCCATCAGCTGTTCCTTCATCGTGCACACCTCTGTGTATGGGGGCGTGAGCATCAGGGCTCCTCGTCGGGAGGTCGCGCGTCCGGAGGTTGCGTGTCGGAGGGACGCGCATCCGGCGGTCTCAGGTCGGACGGTGTCGTCTCCTGGGGGAAGCGGAGCCGGTGGGCGACCACGTCGGCGGCGACCACCGAGATCCGTGTCCCCCGGGCGTACGCGTGGGCGCGCAGCCGGATGAATGCTTCCTCGACGCCGACGCCGAGCTGGACCGTGAGGATGCCGGTGGCCTGGTCGATCTCGGCCCGGGAACCGCCCAGGTCATCGAAGGACGCGGCGTCCGGCCGGTCCGTGTCGGCCACGTCGGTGCCGAACGCGCCGGCGTCGGACGGGACACCCGTCTCGCTGATCCGGGCGTCGAGCAGAAGCAACGTGGCAGTGTCGGCGAAGGCCATCGCGTCGGCCACCTCGTCCGCGTCCAGCTCGACCGAGCTGCTGGAGTACAGGTCGAGTACGCCGGAACCGATGGCCCCTGTCTGCAGGGGAAAAGCGAAGACCGCCCTGGCTCCGGCTTCCAGGGCCGCGTCGGCGAACACTGTCCACTTCCGCTGGAGTTCACCGGCCAAAAGGTCGGGGCAGAGGACCGAGGAGCCGAGGACGAAGGCATCCACGCACGGCCCCTCGCCCAGTGTCAGCTGGAGTTCTTCCAGCTGCTGACTGACGGAGTCGGTGCTGCACAGCGGATGACTCGCCCGGTCGCGGGACATCGCGGACATCCCGGCCCCGCCGACCGGCAGCGCCGCCACCGCCGCCGTACACACGTCGAGCAGTCCGACCCGGGCGCCGCGCAGGGCCGCCTGCTCGGCCACGAGAGCCCGGATCCGCGCCGACCGGCTGCCGGGGATCACGGTGACCACCGGGTCAAGGGGGGAACCAGCGCCAGGAACACGGCGCCGTCGGCCGGCCTGCGGACGCTTCCGACTTCCTTCCGGTGCCAGCAGCGCAGGAAGGCCACGATCGGTTCGTCGGCCCCGCCCGCCATGGTGACACGGAGTGATGCCTGACGCTCGGGGAGGAGCGGTTCCTGCAACCTTCGGGTCACATTGCGGTGCTGCAGTACCGCAACCATCCGTCCGGTGAAGGCGCAGCCGGCGCCGATGATCCGGTCGACGGCGGGCGTGAGCGCTCCGTCGAATCCCTGCCACCCCAAGCCGCCCCGACGTAGGACACGGGGCGCTGGGGACGCGCGGCGAAGCAGCCGGTGCCACCGCCCGGGGGAAGATCCGAACCCGCAGCCCTCCAGGGCCGCGGCCTCCGCGATCACCATGGCGAATCCGGGCTGCCGTACGGCGGCGGCGAGACACCCCGGACAGACTTCTTCGCTCTGCTCGCGAGCCTTTTCGCCGGACGCTGCGGCGCGGGACTCCGCGACGGACCCGCGAGATCCCCGCGGGACCAGACGGCATGCCAGTGGCTGGGCCGGCGCAGGCACAGTGCTTCCACGGCGGGCTGCTCGCAATCTTCCCCGCTCCACGGCTGACCGCGGGCCGGCGGGGCCGCCACGACACGCCATCGCCCGCTGCAGGGGACGAGAGCGGCGCGAGCGGACGTGAGTCCTGCCGGCGGATGGACAGCCGCAGAATGGAGCATGACACCTCTGTTCCAGCCGTTCAGGTGTTCTCGGGACCGCTACGGGCACCGAACTCGATGTGCCGGGCTGCGTACCCGGCGGGTGCGACCGAGCGGGGCGTACGAGGACGTGAGTGGGTACCAGTCGGGGTTCCGCGCTCTGAGGCTCGATGCCCGACAGGGATCTCCGTGACGATGCGACGGGTCCGGACGGGAATCCGCTCCCGTTGCATCGTGGTCAGCAGGCCGTGCGTCCACCGGGGTCCTGGGCGTCCGCTCACCAGCATAGTCCCCGGCCCTTCGCCGGATAGGTCCGAACAGGCCGGAATCCGACAACCGGGCAGCTGCGGAAAGAGCGTGGGGGAAGCCGGGGCGAGCCGATGGTGACGTCTGGTCCAGGTAGAGGGTCCGGGCAGAGCGCCTGCCGGGCAGCCTCCCGGCGTCCTGCTTCCGTGAAGCTTAGCCTCGCCTCTTGATCGCCCAAACGATCGGGATTCCGCGACCTTCGAAGTGGCCGCTGCTTTCGCCGCAGGCGGAGCGGTGCCGCAGTCGGTCCGGCCCCTCACCATGTCGATACGATGCTGGACCCCTTCCGAGCGGCGTCCTACGGGAAGCCGCGTACGTCGTCGCGCTCCTGGGAAGCCCAGTGCCGTTGGCACCTCCTCCTGAGACATCACACTCCGAGTGAATCAATATCTGCGCCCGGGGGGATCAGATTTTGGCGGATCGCGCAGTGGGAGTTCTTGTCACGAAGAGCGGAGTGGAATTATCCAACGGGTACTCGACGCTCCGGCGTGCTACTGTCGATCTCAGTTGCAGTTGTGGTTCCCAGAACTTCAAGTGTCCCCACCAGGCTTCTGCCGGTCGGGAGCACTTTTGTATTTCCGGTCATTTCCGGGCGGGGTAATCATCGCGGCGACACGGCGTCCGCGCAGTGCGGACGCCGATGCACTGCCCCAAAGGAGATATGACATGGCTGCTGGTACCGTGAAGTGGTTCAACGCGGAAAAGGGTTTCGGCTTCATCGAGCAGGACGGTGGCGGCGCCGACGTGTTCGCCCACTACTCGAACATTGCCGCGCAGGGCTTCCGTGAGCTGCTCGAAGGCCAGAAGGTGAACTTCGACATCGCGCAGGGCCAGAAGGGCCCGACGGCCGAGAACATCGTTCCGGCCTGACGCTCACGCGCAATCCGTAGCTGGGGCCCGCATCCTTCGGGGTGCGGGCCCCAGCTGCATGCGTATCCCGCAGCGGCTTTCACCCGCGGGACGCCCCGGAGGACTCCGCAGTACCACCACAAGCGGTTCCTCCCCCAGGGCGCAGGCGCGTCCTGAAGCGCTGCACCGCAGCGGGCGCCCGGATCGCAAGCTCCCCATCGCGTCACCCATTTCGGCACCTGTGCCCACGGATGTTTCCGCCGGCCAGATCTGCTTTCTTTTGCCACCGGTCCATACTTGTAATTCTCCATGCCATTCATCGCAGCGGGAATTCCTTGATATGTGCCCCATCGAGGAAGGTTCCGCATGAACCGCACGTACACGAACGACCGCCCCGCCCGCTCTCTTGACGGCCGTGCCGAGGCCGGAAGGGGCGGCAGCGGCTACGGCTCGCAGGCACCGCGTCGTACCGGCGCCCCCGTCCGCTCCGGCGGTTATGGCCGTCGGCCCGCCGCAGTGCAAGGTGAGTTCGCGCTGCCCAGGACGATCACCCCCGCACTGCCCGCTGTCGAGGGCTTCGCCGATCTCGACATGCCCGAGCAACTACTGGCCGAACTCGGCAGGCAGGGTGTGACCGCACCGTTCCCGATCCAGGGAGCGACGCTGCCGAACTCCCTGGCGGGCCGGGACGTGCTGGGCCGCGGCCGCACCGGTTCCGGCAAGACCCTCGCCTTCGGCCTCGCCCTGCTCGCGCGTACCGCTGGGCAGCGTGCTGAGCCCCGTCAGCCGCTGGGGCTGATCCTCGTCCCCACGCGTGAGCTGGCACAGCAGGTGACCGACGCGCTGACCCCGTACGCCCGCTCCGTGCGGCTGCGGCTGGCCACTGTGGTGGGCGGCATGTCGATCGGCCGGCAGGCCGGCGCGCTGCGCGGCGGAGCCGAGGTCGTGGTCGCGACACCGGGACGGCTCAAGGACCTCATCGACCGCGGCGACTGCCGGCTGAACCACGTGGGCATCACCGTGCTGGACGAGGCCGACCAGATGGCCGACATGGGCTTCATGCCCCAGGTCACCGCCCTGCTCGACCAAGTGCGCCCAGAGGGGCAGCGCATGCTGTTCTGCCATTCTGCTTGCCATGTCCGCACGAATTCGAAGACTGCCCCGGCACCGTGCCTGGCCACTGACCACCACCGACATCAACGAGTGCCTCGGCCCCTACATGACCCGAGTCACGGACCTGGCATTCCTCACCGGACATGACAGCGGGACCATCGTCCTGGGAGCAGCATGGATCGCTCCGAACCCCCGCAACTACGGCCGCGGCATCCATCCGGACATGGTCGGCTTCCGCGTAGACGTCCACCCCGTCGATGCCACTGAACGTGCAGCCACCCGCGCTGTTCTACGAGCGCAGGCCCTCCCGCAACTCCACGAATGGATCACGCAGGCGATCACCGCCGACGAGACCTGGCGACTGACTGACCACCAGTACTACTGGCGGCTGACCGACGGCCACCTCACTCACCGCGACGAAGCGTGAGACCGATTCCGGACGACACCCCCCGCGCAGGTTCACAACCAACCCAAGGGGCCGCACCCAGGAATCAGGACCCCAGACCCTCGGGTTCCCAACGAGAAACCTTCAGTTCCCCTGAACCACGGGCCTCCTGGGGGGTGAGTAGTTGCGGTACAGAGAGTGCCGCTGAGATTGATCTTGCTGGAGCTGGATTACTTCGCGGGAGTTGCGAGCTGCCGGAGTACGGCTCCGGCCCGCAGGTCGCGCAGGTCGGGAATGTGGTGGTAGAGGGTGCCGGGTGAAACGCTGAGTAGTTCGGCGACGAATGTCACCGCCGGGGGCGCCGCCCTTGTCGTCTCCACCATGGTTGCCCTATCCGCCTTTGGCAGTCGTCGAGCGCCGTGCGCAGAGACACTCCTCGAACAGCGCGCGGCCCTGGCCGCCGAGATCCAGAGCGCCCTGGACGGTGACCTCACCCTGCGCGAGGCCATGACCGCGCGGGAGTGCCGGGACGCCGTCGAGGCCCTATTTCCGGCAACGGGCCCCGGACAGGACCTCATTCGGCTGCTGCGCCTGCAGGGCGAATGGCTCAAGCGGATCGGCAGCGACCCGCACCTGATCGCCAGTTTCCTGCGTACCCGGAACGTGGTGGGCGGCACGGCCCTGGGATTCTTGGGGCATCGGCAGCACGTGCCCTGGACTTCGACCTGTGCATCTTCGACGAGCGTCGAAAGCGACCGCGACCGAGGCGCTGGTCCCGCTGGCCCGCGCGAAGCGGTGGGTGCTGGTGGGGGACACCAGGCAGCTCCCACCTATCGACGAGGACCTGCTGCGCAACGGCAAGGCCATGGAAGACCACCAGCTGACCCCGGAGATCGTGCAGACGACGCTGTTCCAGCACCTGGCGGACAATACACAGCCGCCGGTCAAACACCTTCTGCGCGAGCAGTACAGGATGACGCCCGCCATCGGCAACATGATCAGCAGCTGTTTCTACGACAACGAGCTGCTGTCTCCCAATCCGCACGAGCTGCCGGGGTACAGGGGCATCAACCGGCCTGTGCTCTGGATGGACACCAGCTTTCATCCGGGGCGGCGTGAGACGGAGCGGTCCGGCACCGAGACCGGCGTCTCCAACCGGCTTGAGGCGCAGATCGCGGAGAAACGTCTGGAAGTCATCGACTACGCGATCGGGAAGGGGGCGGTCGAGCCTCCCGGTGCCAAGCCCCTGGAGGTTCTGGTCATCGCGCCCTACGGCCGTCAGGTCGAGACGCTCAAGAAGCAGCTGGCTAAGAAGAAGCTGAGGCACTTCACACCTGAGGTGCTTTCCGTCGATGCCGTGCAGGGCCGCGAGTGCGACCTCGCGGTCTTCTGCGTGACCCGCAGCAACTCCGACGGCCAGTTCGGGTTCCTGGGGCAGCCCTACTGGCGGCGCATCAACGTCGCACTCTCCAGCGCCCGGTTCGGGCTGATCATCGTCGGGGACGCCGGCTTCTGCCGCAGCAAACCCGGCGCCCTTCGCAACGTCCTCGACTACATGAGCAGCCACCCGGAAGACTGCGAGATCCGCGATGCCAACGTTCAGTGAGGACAGCCTGCTGGCCGTCCGCTTCGGAAGTGCCCGCACCGGCTTCGACCTTGTCGGCATCGTCGACGCGGCCCTGCCCGTCGCCCGCATCACCGCCGAGGTCCTCGCCCAGGACAGCAAGGACATCCCCCTGCTGGAGGAGTACGTCCTGCGGCTCGTCGACCAAGGGGCGAGGACACCGGAATCCATCGCCGGGTTCCTCGGCCTGGACGTCGCCATGGTCAACCAGACCGTGGCGGTCCTCTTCGGCTCCGACGACCTGCGGTGGACTGCTCCCGTGCCCGGCTCAGCGCCCGTTCCTCGGCTGCGCCTGACCGAGAAGGGCCGCTTCACTGCGACGAAGGCGGCTGCCATCGTCCCGGTCCGGGTCAGCCAGTCCCTCGTCTTCGACCAGATGCTGTGGCGGGCCTCCCCTTACAGCCGCCGCAGCACCATCGCCCGGGACGTGGCCACCGAAGCAGGAATGATCATGCTGCCTGCCGCACGCTCCGGTCCCGTCGAGGACGGCGAGGTGACCGCCGAGGAGATCACCACCCTCCTTCAGGAGAAAGGCACCACCACCCGCGAAGTCCTGCAAATCAAAAGCATTGTCCAGACTCGGACCCGTCACGTCCTGCCGGTCAAGCTCCTCGTCTACGCGGACGCTGAACGCGTCGACATCGAGCTCGGTGTCGTCATCGACGGCGAACTGAGCGACCGCCACGAGATCGAACTGATCGGCTTCGGCGGCGCCAAGGGCCTCGGCATCAACGTAGAGCCCGAGCCTGAGCGCCCCCTGCTGGAACCCGACCTCGAAAAGGCCCGGATCCCCCTGCAGGAGGTCGCGCAGAAACGCGCAGAGCAGGCCGCCGTCCAGCTCAACTCCCCGGCGCCCCTCCCCTCAGAGTCGGAGGCCCAAAAGCCGCGGGCAGAGGAGATCCGCGCAATCGGTGTTTTCGAGCACCCCGAGCTCCTCGACGAAGCCCTCACCAGTGCCCGGAAACGCATCCTGATCATCTCGCCGTGGATCACCAGCGCGATCGTCACCACGGCGTACGTCGGCAAACTGGAACGCCGACTGCAGCGGGGGGTGAAGGTCGACATCGCCTACGGCTACGACGACAGCGAGAACAGGACCGACCCGAACGCCATCAAAAGGCTCAACAACCTCGCTGCCCGATACCCCGAGAAGCTGCACGTGGCACGCCTCAAGAGCAACCACGCCAAGATCCTCCTCTTCGACGACGCCTGGGTGACCACCTCCTTCAACTGGCTCTCCTTCAAGGGCGACCCGGACCGCACCTACCGCGTGGAGGAGGGCACCTTGATCCGAAATCGGGAGAAATCCGACACCTACTACGCCCGCTACCTCGAACTCATTGGCGACAACCGCCGATAGGCCCGGACCGCGGAGCCCTGCCTGCTCCGAGCCGGCTCCTCGACCCTTGGATCGGAAGGGTGGAAGCGGTTGTCCGGCTGGCAACAGGACCAGGCGGGACTTATGCGTGCTGAAGGAGGCTCTGCTGCTGAAGCGGTGGGGCTGGTGCTCGACCGGTTCACCGAGACGCACGGGCTGGTCGTGGTCGAATCCCACAGCTCTGTCGGAGAGTTGGCGTGTCCTGACTGCGCGGTGGTTTCCCGGCGGGTGCACAGCCGGTATCAGCGCCACCTCACTGACCTGCCCGTCGGCGGGCGGTGAACGGTAGTCCGGCTGACGGTACGCCGGTTCTTCTGTGACACCGCGGACTGCCCGCGTCGTACGTTCGTCGAGCAGGTCGAGGGCCTGACCTCGAAGTATGCCCGTGCCGGGCCTGAAGGTGTGGTGGCGGGCCGTTGCGCTCGCGGTGGGCAGCCGTCCGGGGGCACGGCTGTGCCGGGTCCTGGCGGCGCCGACCGGACGGGCCCCGGTTGTTCGGGCAGCTGTATGCACCGCCCGTTTCCGTCCCGTAGTCCGCGGGTGCTTGGTGTCGACGACTCGCATTCCGGCGGTCGCGGTCGTACGGGACCATCATCTTGGACGTCGAGAAGTCCACGGTCATCGACGTGCTGCCGGACCGGGCCAGCGAGACCCTGGCCGCCTGGCTGACCGCACACCCGGTGCTCAAATCGTGTGCAGGGGTCGCGACAGCGGGTACAGCCGCGCCGTCCGTGAGGCGGCTCCCGACACGATCGAGATCGCCGATCGCTTCCATCTGCTGAAAAACCTGTCCCCCGCCGTGGAGAAGACGTGCCATCAGCACCGCTCCTGTCTGCGTAATCGCGCTGAGGATGAACAGGGGCCTCCACCCGCAGCCACCGCTGCCCGAGCTGCCACCGTTCGAACTGCCCCGCACGCAGATCATCGAACGGACCCGGCTCTTGGCGGTCGTGTTGCGTGCATGACCGCACCTTGGGTGGCCTCAGCCTCGGCTCGCCCATGGGGTGACTCATGCTTCTGGCAATTGACTGGGCAAACTGGCCTTCCTTGTATCGGGCTTGGCCGGAGTGCCGCGTGGCTTAGGACTTCCAGATCTAGCATCGTGGTTGGGTAGGTTCAATGGGCACTGTTCGCCCATCGGGCCTAGTGGCGACCGGATGTCTGGGTATGTCCCAGCGTGAGCTGATGGACGCAAAGGCAAATTGGGCCAGCGTGACGTGTGACCGGGGGGAGGTGGCCGATGTCGGCAGCAGGTCGGCGGTGGTGGCAGCTCGGAAAGACATCTCCTCAACATGATGCCCGTGACCTCGGCGCGACCATCCGTACGCCAGTTCCGCCTGCGAGCACCCATCTCGTCGCGGTCGTCAGCCCGCACGGAAACACGGGGAAAACCACGACGGTAGCCAGCCTGGGCGCCATCCTTGCATCTGAGCGGGACGACCAGATCATCGCGGTGGATGCAAACGACGGCATGCTGCGGCGCTATGCCCCAGCCCCCGGCACCCGAGTTTCGTTGCGGGCCTTGGCCACTCGTCTTGGCGAACCCGGCTTCGACATCCGGGAGTTCACTTCGCGCACGCCTTCCGGCCTGGAGATTCTCGCCGAGGCCGCGGTCACCGCTGCGCCGGGTGAACCGCTCGACGCGGTTACTTACAGCGCCCTTCTCACTGCCCTCCGCCCGTACGGGGTCGTCCTGAGCGACTGCGCCACCGGGGTGGACGGGCTTGCTACCTTCGTTGCACTGACGGGGGCCGATCAGCAGATATCTCGCTCTGACCGTGGCCGTCCTCGTCGCCCGCAGGCAGGCGCGGGTGCTGGCCGCGCCGCTGGAGGACCTCTCCCGGCACTGCCGGGCCGTCACCGCCGGCGACCTGAGCGCCCGGGCCGCGCCCAGCAGCGTCGCCGAGATCGACCAGGTCGCGCGCACCCACAACGAGATGCTGCACAGCCTGACCGAACTCCTGCGCCACGAGCGCGACTTCACCGCCAACGCTTCCCACCAGCTACGCACCCCGCTCACCGGGCTGCAGCTCACCCTGGAGGCGGGGATCGCCCAGGACGACGACGCCCGGCTGCGGCCCGCCCTGGAGGAGGCCCTGGCCACCACGCGCCGCCTGCACCGCACGGTGGAGGAGGTGCTGCGCCTGTCCCGCTTCCACGGCCTGCCGCGGCGGCCCGCCCCGGGCACGCCCGTGTCACAGCTGCTGCGCGAGACCGAGGAGCGCTGGCACGGACTGTTCGCCCGCGACGGCAGACGCCTGGAGGCAGGGGCTCTTGAGACGGGGGACGACGTTCGCGTCCTCGGCGCCCCGGTCACCGAGATCCTCGGCGTCCTGCTGGAGAACGCGCGCGTCCACGGGCGCGGCACCGTGCGCCTCACGGCCCGCGATCTCGGGGAAGCCGTCGCCTTCGATGTGACCGACGAGGGCGCGGTGGACGGCGAGGCGTCCCATCTGTTCGACCGCGGCCGCACCGGCGCGGGGGACGGCTCCGGCATCGGCCTGTCCCTCGCCCGCGACCTGGCCGTGTCTCTGGGCGGCAGACTCTCCCTGACCGGCCGCCGTCCAGCCGCCTTCACCCTGCTCGTCCCCGTACGCCGCGAGGAGCCCGGCTCCGAGGGCGACGGCTGAGGAGGGTTCAGGTGCCAGCTGCGGTGGGAGCCGGTCTCAGCCGGGTGACGATCCGGTTCGCGGCGGTCTTCTGCAGCAGCCCGTAGGCGAGGACCGGCAGTAGCAGGTGCGGTTTGTCGGGCAGGGACGCGGTGATCAGGACCGCGCTCGCGCTGCTGTTGTTCATGCCGCAGGCGAGCGTCAGCGACGAGGCGGTAGCCGCCTCCAGCCGCAGCAGGTGGGCGGCGACCCGGCCGAGGACGAAGGAGAGCAGGCAGACCAGAGCTGCCACGGCCAGGGCAGCGGCGCACAGCAGCGGGCGTGGCCGGGTGAGGACGGATCCGAGGGCGCCGCTGGCGTTGACGTAGGTCAGGACCAGCGAACCGGCCATGGCCGACGGCGCCACCGTCGTGACCAGGCGGCCCAGCCATCGCGCGGGCAGGACGAGTGCGCCCAGCAGGCCGGCCGCGCAGGGAAGGACCACGGCGGTGAGGGCGAATCCACCCTCGGCCAGCCGGCCGGTGTCGGCGAGGGTGTGCGCGTAGCCGCCGCTGAGCAGCGGCGACAGTGTCGCCAGCAGCACGGGGGTGGTGAGCGGGCTGAGGAGGGTGGAGGCCAGGACGAGGCCCACCATCGTCGGCTGGTCGCCGTCGCCCTTGTCGGTCCACACGGTGGCCCCGGCGGCGACGGGCATCGCCACGACGAGGATCATCGCGGTGAGCAGTCCGCTGCCGCCGTCGGTGTCCGGGGTGCGCCGCAGGAGGAAGGCGACGAACGGCAGGACCGCCAGTGGGATCGCCAGGTGCAGCACGAGGCCGGCGAGCAGGGCCTTCGGATGCCGCAGCAGTGCACCCAGCGCGCGGACGGGGACCTGGAGCCCGGCCGAGAACAGCACCAGGGACAGCAGGAGCGGTGCGGTGTGCACTGTCAGGTGCGACGGCGGCAAGGGCTGGGGGCGGCGCAGCCACAGGCCGGGGGCGGGCAGCATCAGGGCGAGGGCGTAGGACAGGACGACGGCGCGGCCGAGCCGGTGCCGCAGCCAGGACCCGGCGCTGGTGTGCATGGCCCCATCGTGATCAGGCCGGACCCGGCGGACCGGGAAAGCCGCGCGGCAGTCAGGATGCGTTCAGGTAACCGCTGGCAACGTCCTGCCCATGACCTACGAACTCTCCGAGACTCCCGAGGCCGAACCCGGCACGAGTGCCTCCGCTCGCCCTTTCCACCGTCCGCGCTGAAACAAGCTCCCCGAGGTCACCGCCTACTTCTGGATCATCAAGGTGCTGTGCACGACGGTCGGCGAGACCGCGGCCGACCTGCTCAACGAGAAGGCCGGCCTGGGCCTGACCGGAGTGTTCGTGTTCATGAGCGCGCCGCTCGCGGTCACCTCGTCGCCCAGTTCCGCACCATGGCGTACCGCGCGGGCGTGCACCGGCGGCGATCTGGTCTCCGAGCGCATGGACCTCGGCCACTGGCTCGCGGCGGTCCTGTTCGCGCTGGCCATCGCCGCCGTGGCGATCGTGCACTTCGCGCTGGGCCTCGACGCGGTGTGGACTTCTGGATCGCCTGCATCCTCACCCGCCCGCTCGGCACCTCGATGGGCGACTTCCTGTCCGACATCCCGGGCCTGGCTACGCCGGCAGGGCAACGCTGGTAACCGGCGTCCTGGTGGTGCTGGTGGCCCTGATGCGGGTGCCCGTCGTGCCGAACGTGCTCCTGTTCCGGATCGCCTTCGTGCTGATCCGCCCGCTCGGCGCGTCAGCCGGAACTTCCTGACCAAGCCGATCGCGAAGGGCGGTCTCGACCTCGGTACGGCGGGTGCGTCGGCCGTGCTGTTGGCCGTACCGGTCGGTCGGACGGGTTACGCCCACACTCAGGGGCACCGCAGTCTCGCCCCGTCCGCGGCCCTGCCTCCTGTCCTGCGCCCGCTTCCCCACCTGACTGCTGCAGCGTGTCGAGAGAAGATGCGTCTGCCGGATCGTCCGGTGAAGAGGAGAGTGCTCCCAGGAGGTGGTCCGACGTCCAAGAAGCCATGTCCGGCCTGCCGGGCACGCGACAGCCTCGAGAGAAGTCCATGAAGCCTGCCCGCACCACGTCCGCCACGCCCGAGCCGTCGAACCCACCTGCCCGGGAGCTCTCAGCGTGGCGGTTCGTGGCGGCGTTCGGGGGCGTCAGTCTGCTGATGGACTTCGTCTACGAGGGCGCCCGTTCCGTCACCGGCCCGCTGCTCGCTCACCTGGGCGCCTCCGCGGCCGTGGTCGGCGTGGTCACGGGGGCGGGCGAGGCCGCCGCGCTCGGACTGCGTCTGGCGTCGGGACCGCTGGCCGACCGCAGCCGCCGCTTCTGGGCATGGACGATCGCCGGATACGTGCTGACCGCGGCCACCGTCCCGGTGCTCGGTCTGACCGGAGTGCTGTGGGTGGCCTGCACCCTGGTGATCGCGGAACGCGTCGGCAAGGCCGTGCGCTCCCCGGCCAAGGACACGCTGCTCTCGCACGCCACCGCCGCCACCGGAAGAGGCCGCGGCTTCGCTGTGCACGAGGCGATGGACCAGGTCGGCGCTCTTGTCGGCCCGCTCACGGTGGCCGGGGTCCTCGCCCTCACCGGCGGCGACTACGCCCCGGCGCTCGGGCTGCTTGCGCTGCCCGGCGTGGCCGCCGTCGCGCTGCTGCTCTGGTTGCGTGCCAGGGTTCCCGATCCGGTCGCCTACGAGACCACCATCGGCACGGCGGCGCCCGGGGAGCCGCCTCCTGCCGGGTCCCGGGAGAGGAAGCTGCCGCGGGCCTTCTGGGCCTACGCGGTCTTCACCGCCGCGACCCTGACCGGTTTCGCCACCTTCGGTGTGCTCTCCTACCACCTGGTCGTCCGGCACTTGATGCCGACCGCTATGGTGCCGGTGCTGTACGCGGCGGCCATGGCGGCGGACGCGGTGGCGGCGCTGGCCACGGGCTGGCTGTACGACCGGTTCGGCGCCCAGGTCCTGGTCGTCCTGCCGCTGCTGTCCGCCGCCGTTCCGGCCCTGGCCTTCACCGACACGGTGGGAGTGGCCGTGGCGGGGGCGCTGGTGTGGGGTGCCGCGGTCGGCGTCCAGGAGTCCACTCTGCGTGCCACCGTCGCCGACCTCGTACCCGTGGGCCGCCGGGCCACCGCATACGGCGTCTTCGCCGGGATCATGGGTGCGGCCGCGTTGGTCGGCGGCGCCTTGGCCGGGGTCCTGTACGACGTCTCCATCCCCCTTCTGATCGTCGTCGTCGCAGGCATCCAGACCGCCGCGCTCGTTCTGCTGTGGTTCACCCGGGCCGTGCGCTCCACGCCCGCCCACTGAGTGGTGAACGTGCGAGCAGGCACCGGGCGTTCTGGTCACCACGCCGCTGCGCGGCCGGGCATGGAGCGACGGACACCTTCGAAAGCCGGGGCGGCACGGCAAAAGGACGAGCTTGAGGAATCCGTGTCAGCTCACGAGCATCCCGCGGCCGAGCCAGTCCTCGGTGTCGCGGACTCCGGGCAGGGCGAAGAAGTAGCCGCCGCCGGTGGGTGAGATGTAGTCGACGAGGGGTTCGTCGATCAGCCGGGTCTGGGTGGCCTCGAACTGGCGCTTGACGTCCTGCTGGTAGCAGCAGAAGACCAGGCCCATGTCGAGGTTGCCGACATCGTCGACTCCGCGGTCGTAGTTGTAGCCGCGGCGCAGGATGCGGGAATCGTCCGTGGCGGCGGTGCGTGGGTTGGCGAGGCGGATGTGGGCGTCGAGGGGGATCGCGTTGCCGTGCGGATCCTTGGCGTAGTTGGGGACATCGGTCTCCTTGACGCCGTCGAGCGGGGCGCCGGTGTCCTTGCGGCGGCCGAACATCTTCTCCTGCTCGGTGAGGGAGACCCGGTCCCAGAACTCGACGAGCATGCGGATGATCCGTATGACCTGGTAGCTGCCGCCCCTGGCCCATGCGGGCTCGCCGGCGCCGCCCCCGACCCATATGAGGCGGTTGCTTTCTCGGGACGAGGCGACGTCGGGGTTGGCGATGCCGTCCTTGAAGCCGAGCAGGTTGCGCTGGGCGCCGCTGGGGCGGGGCGTGTTCTGGAAGCCGTCGATGCGCCACTTGATCTGCATGGCCCCACGGGTGTGCCGGGCGATGTCGCGCAACGCGTGCAGGACGGTGTCCTGACGGTTGGCGCAGATCTGCAGGGACAGGTCACCGTGGCACTCGTCGGGCTTGAGGTTGTCGTTGGGGAAGGTCCGCATGGGGGTGAGGCGGCGGGGTTTCGCTTTGGCGAGGCCGTAGCGGTCGTCGAAGAGGGACGCGCCGACGCCGACGGTGATGGTGAGGCCGTCGGCGGGGACGGTCGGGCCGAGGATGCCGTTGTCGGAGGGCGGGGCGCCGACGCCGAGATCGGCGGGGATGCCGCCGGAGGTCAGGAAGCGGGCCCGGCTGGTGAGCGTCTTGAGCAACTCCACCAACTGCGCGCGGTCTTCGGCGATGACGGTGAAGGAGACGAAGGTGGCAGCGGCCGGCGCCGGGGTGATGATGCCGGCCTGGTGGAGGCCGTGGAAGGGCACTTCGGCGGCGTTCTCCGTCTGCGCGGCCGCCTGTGCGGTGCCACCGCCGCTCTCGGCGAGCGCGAGCCCGCCGCCGGCCAGAACCGCGCCGGCTGCTCCGGCGCCGAGGGCCGTCTTCACGAAGGAGCGGCGGTCGGCGCCGGCCGGGCAGCCACCCTGCGGGGCGGGGGTTTCGGCGGACGGCATGGGGGCGTTCCCTTCGGTGCCTGCGGGGTCGTCGCTTAGGTGGTGTGCGGTGGTCATCAGGCGGACTTCCGGATCTCCAGCAGGTCCGGGACGGGGGAGAGGTCCTCCAGCAGCTGGCCGGTGGCCCCGTTGACGCGGGCGCGGGCGGTGGCGTCGAGCTGTCCGACGGGGGTCCAGTAGCTGCCATGGTGGGCGGAGTCCAGGAGCTTCTGCAGCCGTGCGACGTCCGCGTCGACGGTCGGCAGCAGGTGCGGAGAGCGGCTGGTGAGCAGCGGCCTGAGGACGGTGAGCAGCTCGCGGGTGCCGGCGAGGTTGGCGTCGGCGGTGGCGAGGTTGGTGCCGCTGCCCTCGTCCGTGTCGCCGGTCAGCTCGAACTGCAGTGTGTTCTCGAGGACCTCGTGGGCGCGCAGCGGCAGGTCGGACGGGTCGAAGTCTTGGTGCGGGAAGGCTTTCCGCAGGCCGGCGGCGTCGGCGGCCAGTTGCTGGGCCGGCGCGGTGAGCGAGGTGGCGGGCTCGCCGTGCCACAGGCCGTACTCGATGCGGTGGAAGCCGGTGAAGGTCTTGTCGTGCACGCCGTCCGGCAGTCCGTCGGCCCTTCCGCCGATCTTCTGGTCGAAGTCCTCGAAGGTGCCGTAGGCGGCGCCGAGGGCGGCATAGGTGCGGTGCGCGGTGAGCCAGTCGGTGCGGGCCTTGCCGAGGTGGTTGTGCCTGATGTCGTCGGCCAGGGTGCGGGTCTGGGGCACGAGAGCGGCCAGGCCCTCGTCGACGTACGTCCGGTACTGCGCGAGCGGGCCCGAGAGGCCGTGTTCCGAGACCGGGACGACCGCCTTCGC
Organism: Streptomyces sp. NPDC045022; assembly: GCF_056432605.1. Classification (NCBI taxonomy): domain Bacteria; kingdom Bacillati; phylum Actinomycetota; class Actinomycetes; order Kitasatosporales; family Streptomycetaceae; genus Streptomyces; species Streptomyces sp. NPDC045022. Next base: position 17,708 of record NZ_JBWKIR010000034.1, on the reverse strand, counting down.
GGCCCCGCCACCGGTGACGCGGACAGCCTCGGAGGTGACCGCGGTGCCGCCGCTGGGTACGCACCGCCAGGCGTATGCGCCGTCGGCGACAGTGGCGACCAGGGCGCGGGTGGTGCCGGGGGCCAGGCCCTCGATCTCGCCGTAGACGGCGTTCGTGGCCGGGTCGATGAGGTACACCTCAGCAGTCTTGTCGCCGGTGTTGTGCATCTGGAAGGTCTGCCGGCCGGGGCTGGGCGCGGTGAAACCCTCGCCGCAGTCCTTCTCCGAGACGGCGACGGTCTGGGCGGCGCCGGGCTTGGGGCGGCCGAAGGCGACGGCGAGACCCGCGAGGAGCGCGGGGACGGTGACGACGGCGACGGGAACCACCCAGGCAGGGCGGCGCCGCGCGGGCGTCGGGGCGTCCGGGGCCGGGGCCGCCTTGCCGGAGGCCGGCTTCGGCGCCGTGGCGCGCAGGCCGCGCACGAACAGCGTCATGACCACGGCGAGATAGCCGGCGTAACCGAAGACCTGCAGCCAGGTCATGGCTGGCGTCAGGTTGAACACGCCCTGCACCAGGGTGCTGTACCAGGAGCCGGCGTCGATACTGCCGCTCAGGTCGACGGCGTAGGCCGCCTTGCCGGGCAGCACTCCGCCCTCTTGCAGGTCGCGCAGCCCGTAACCGAGAACGCCGGCCGCGATCACGATCAGGACCGCGCCGGTGGCGGTGAAGAACTTCGTCAGGTTGATCTTCAGGACCCGCCGGTACAGGCCCCAGCACAGGGCGGCCGACAGGAGCAGCCCGATGGCGGCGCCGGTCAGAGGGCCGGAGGACTCGCCGGCTGCCTGGGCCGTGGTCCACAGGAACAGCGCGGTCTCCAGACCCTCCCGGCCCACGGCGAGGAAGGAGGTGAGGATCAGCACACCCGAGCCCATGGCCAGGGCGCCGGTGACCTTCTCCTTTATCTCACCGGACAGGCTGCGGGCCGAGCGGCGCATCCAGAACACCATGGCGGTGACGAACGCGACCGCGATCACGCTGAGGGTGCCGCCGAAGGCTTCCTGCGCGGTCGCCGACAGGGAGGCTGCGGTGAAGGTGAGGACCGCGCCGAAACTCATGGCGAGCGTGATCGCCGCGAGTACGCCCGTCCACACCTGCGGCAGCCGGGAGCGGGCATCGGCCCGCACAAGGGTCGCGACGAGGATGGAGACGATGAGTCCCGCTTCGAGCCCCTCCCGCAGCCCGATCAGGAAACTCGGAAACGCGTCATCCCACATGCGACCCTCCCCGGGCGGCCTCCGTACGAGCAGCGCCCATTTAGCGTAGGCAACCCTAACTAAGGCTGGACCATCATGACTACAGACCTGTAGTCATGATGGTCATGGAGCAGTAATGCAGTGGTAAAACCCGGGAGTTCTTCCAGTGCGGTCTGCGGAACCACGTCGCCTTCGCCCGGCCCGGTGCCACCGACCGGGACATTGCCGACTTCCGTACGGAGTTCGTCCATGCGCTCGGGTTCTTCACAGGGCCATGAAACCGGCGCCCCGTCCATCACGCCGGCGATCTGAGTTCCCTAGACCTGCTTGCGGCCGTGCGCGCAAGCTGCCGCAGCATGTCCTCGGGGTGCGACAGGCGTCGATACCTGTGACCGTATGGTTCTATGCGGGTCAGCCCGCACGTGGGGCCGTCAGCAGTGGCCTGCTCCCCACCCTCAGCGGCTGACCAGGGAAGATGGAGAACTGGGACGGGAGTATCTAGGGTCAGCGCGTGGCTTTCATCATGGTGTGCGAAGACGACGCGGCGGTCCGCGGCGTCCTCAAGCGCGCCCTGGAGCACGACGGGCACACCGTCTCCGTCGCCGCCACGGCCGACACCCTGCTGCGGCAGCTCGAACCGGCGCCCCACCTGGTCGTCCTGGATCTCGGGCTCCCAGACGCCGACGGCCGAGACGTCTGCCTGGCCCTGCGGGCTCGCGGCGTCGACGCGCCGGTGTTGATGCTCACCGCCCTGGACGGCCTGCATCACAAGGTGGGCGGCTTCGAGGCCGGCGCCGACGACTACATGACCAAGCCCTTCGACATTCCGGAACTGCTGGTCCGCGTCCGGGCGCTGCTGCGCCGGGCCACCGTGGTGCCCGCACCGCGCGAGGTCGTCCTCGATCCAGCGAAGCACGTGGTGACCTACGATTCGGTGAGCATGAGCCTGACCCCGACGGAGTTCCGGCTGCTGGGCCGCCTGATCGCCTCGCAGGGCGACGCGGTACGCCGCCACGCCCTCGTCGCTGCCGGCTGGCCGCACGGGGCGCAGGTCAGCGACAACACCCTCGACTCCTATGTGCGCCGGCTGCGGGCGAAGCTTGGTTCGCTGGGTGTGGCCGAGCGTCTGGCGACCGTCCGCGGCGTGGGCTACCGATGGCAGTGACGGGATTCCGTAAGCGGGTCGTCGCGCTCACCGTGCTGATCGCCACCGCCGTGGTCGCGATCCTGGTCGTGGTCTCGCACGTGCTGCTGAGCCGGGTGACGGACGCCGACGCCCACGACCTGGCGCGTACGCGCGCCGAGGCGGTGGCGGCGAACGTCACAGCCAAAGGCGGCCGTATCGTACTGACGGAGAACGGCAGTGAGGCGCTCGATGAGGTCGCCTGGATGTATGCCGACGGCCGTCTGATCGACGGAAACGTCCCGCCGAGCCTGGTCGGTCGCGTCGAGGAGCTCGCGGACTCGGGGCGCTCGCAGACCGCGTCGGTCGGCGATTACCTCCTGTACGCGCGGAAGGTCCCGATGGACGGCCACCACGTCATGGTGATCGCCCGGGTGGACCTCACGCCCTACGAGACATCCGAGCAGCGCAGCCTGACCTTGTCCCTGATACTGGGCGGCCTTACGATCCTCCTCGCCGGCGGGGTCGCACACCTCGTGGTGCGCCGCGCGCTGCGGGTCGTGCACGAGATGGCCGCCCTCGCCGACGACTGGGGCCAGCACGAACCCGGGCGCCGCTTCAACCTCGGCATCCCCCGCGACGAGTTCGGGGAACTGGGGCGGACCCTGGACCACCTCCTGGAGCGCGTCGACAACGCGCTGGCGGACGAGCGCCGGCTCACCGATGAGATCGCCCACGAGCTGCGGACACCGCTCACGGTCCTGCGGGCCGAGGCGCAGCTGGCGCAGCTGTCCGGCGAGCCGGTGCCGACGGAGGCGGTGCTGAGCGAGGTCGACCGCCTCGATACGGCGATCACGACGCTTCTGCGCGCCGCGCGCGCAAGGACGGACGAGGGGACCCGGTGCGACCTGCGCTCCGCCGCACGGCAGGCGATCGCCGGCCGTGCGGTCGAGGTCGCCTTCCCCTCGAAGGTTGAGGTCGCCGTGGCGGCCGACGTCGCCGTGTCGCTGCTGGCACCCCTGCTGGACAACGGCCTGCGGCATGCGAAGTCCCGGGTGTGGATCACCGCGCGCAACCAGGGCGAGGCCATCGTGGTCGATGTCCTGGACGACGGCCCCGGATTCGATCCCGCGGACGTCGACCGGGTCTTCGAAGTGGGGGTGACCGGTGGCGGCGGGTACGGGCTGGGACTGCCGGTGGTCCGGCGCATCGCCGCCTCGGCCGGTGTGGAGGTCCGCGCGATCGCGGACGGCCGCGGTCACGTCGAGATGACACTCCCGGCCGCCCGCGCAGCCGCGTAGTCAGGTTATGTGCAGATTCCCCGCGTGAATCTCCCCGCATGACAACGACAACGGAAGCACGCGCGCGCAGTGGGCGTCTCATGCTCAACAAGGTTCCCGAGGTCACCATCTGGTTCTGGGTGATCAAGGTCCTGTGCACGACCGTCGGTGAGAGCTTCGCCGACTGGATCAACATGAAGCTGGGCGTCGGCCTGGTGAACACCGCCTGGATCTTCACCGCGGTGTTCGTGGTGGCCCTGGCCGTCCAGCTGCGGCTGAAGCGGTACGTCCCGTTCCCATACTGGCTGACCGTGGTCGTTGTCAGCGTCACCGGAACCCTGTACACCGACATCCTGACCGACCAGCTGAACGTGCCGCTGTGGATCAGTTCCGCGGTCTTCTCGGTGCTGCTCGCGGCGGTCTTCGGCGTGTGGTGGGCGCGGGAGCGCACACTGTCGATCCACTCGGTCACCACGCTTCCGCGGGAGTCGTTCTACTGGCTCGCCGTTCTCGTCACCTTCGCGCTCGGCACCGCGACCGGCGACTGGACCCTGGAACTGACCGGCTGGAGCCCGGGAGTCTCGGTCCTGCTGCCGCTCGGCCTCATCGCGGCGATCACCGCGCTGTGGAAGTTCGGCGCCAACCCGGTGCTGTCCTTCTGGCTCGCCTACATCCTGACCCGCCCGCTGGGCGCGAACATCGGCGACTGGCTCGCCTCCCCCAAGGTCGCCGAGAACCCCGGCGAACCCACCGGTCTCGACCTGGGCACGTTCACCACCAGCCTGATCTTCCTCGGCCTCATCCTGGCGACGGTGGTCTACCTGACGGTGACGCGCTCGGACGTGACCGAGACCCACGAGGCTGGCCACGCCGCACACACCACCGGCGACCCGCGCAAGGAGCGCGTCGCGCTGGCCGGCTTCGGACTGCTCGCCGTCGCCACCGCGGGCCTGCTCGTCTGGGCCCATGGCCGGCCGCACGTCGGCCCGGCGCCGGAGGAAGACAACACCTCCGCTGTCCAGATGGCTCCCGGCCAGGCGGTGAAGAAGTTCCCGCCCGCCAAGGTCGCCGCGCTGAAGACCCTTGCCTCCACCTCGCTCAAGGACGCACGCTCGGGGAACGAGACCGGGGCCCACGCGGCCGCCCAGAAGCTGCGTGACCTGTGGGACGCCGACCAGGCATCGCTGCAGCCGCTGGACCAGACCGGCTGGACCTCCATCGACGCTCAGATGGACAAGATGCTCAAGACGTTCGGCATCGACCACTCGAACCCGCCGATGTCGCCTGCGCAGCAGGAGAAGGAACTGAACACCCTGTTGACGGACATGGGCTGACAGGCCGCACAGCGCCCGGCCGGCCCACCCGGCCGGGCAGGCTCAGAGTGCTGAGGCAGCGCAGAGAACCGCGCTTCCTCGGCACACGCCGGGGAGCCTCGGACACCGCAATGCGGCCGCAGCCTCGCGTGGGGCGGTCGCTGACCGGATGGCGTGGGCCGAATGAGTGCAGGCCCTACCGCGCGAACAGGCGAGGGCCAGTCAACTCTTCGTCCCGGCCGTGCAGGCTGCTGCGGTCCGGTGTGGCAGGCGTGCTCATGGCAACGGAGTAGACAGGTCGCTCTCCTGTAGGCGGGCTCACAGGCCGCGCAGTTCTTCCACCGCGGGGCGCCGGGCACCGCGGATGCCGTTCAGGGCTGCGGCCAGTACGGCGATCAAGGCGGCCAGTCCGGTCAGGGTCATGTAGACGCCGGGGCACCGCCAAGGCGGCGGGCGGCGGGTTGAACACGCCGGTGAGTACCTTGACCAGCATCTCCGACAGCGCCCATCCGATGACGGCACCCCCGGCCAGGCCGCCTGCGGCCAGCAGCAGGGCCTCGGTGAGGACCATGCCGCGCAGCTGACGTGTGCGTGCGCCGAGGACGGTGGCGACGGCGTAAGGTACGACGGCGTTCGGCGAGGCCAAGGGCGAGGACCAGTCCGCCGGCTCCGGCGGCCAGCATCGCTGGCACTGTCGAATTCCCGGCGGATGACTCCCGTGCCCGACCTCGTTGCCGGGCCCCCGGCCGGAATTGGACAGTACTGCCGGGCTGTGGCTCAGGCGTCGATGATGACGGGGATGATGAGGGGTTTGCGGCGGTGGGTGCGGAACGCCGAGTTCGCCACGGCGCGGGCGAGGAGTTGTTCGAGTTGGCGCGCGTCCCCGACGCCTTCCTCGGCCGCGGTGGCCAGGGTCTTTTCGAAGATGGGAATGACCGGCTCGAGGGTGGTGTCGTCGTGGACGAAGCCCCGGGCCAGGAAGTCGGGGGCCTCGGCGAGGGCGCCGGTGTCCGCGTCGACGATCGCCACCACCGTGACGACGCCTTCGGCGGCTGTCCTCGTCAGTGCCGATGCGAACCCGCGGGAAGGACTGGCCGGGCTGAACCGTACAAGCATTTCGTTCCTGCGCACGGCTCACCGAGGACAGCAAGAACGACCAAGACAGTGAAGAGGCGGTGTTGCAGGACACCCGAATTACGTCGTGCCGGCTGGCCAGGCGAAGCAGGCAACTCAGGCAGGAAGTGAAGGCCGACTGGCCCGACTCGGGGAACGTCACGCCCGCAGCTGCTCGACGGGGGACGACCCGAGACGCCTCGGCAGTGAGGAGTCCCTCGCCGGGCTGCGCGAGGCCCGCCCCTTGGACGGTGTCTCGGGCCGTTCGTGCCATGGTCGACGAACGACAGCTCGTAAGGCGGGCGGCAAGGCTGTCCGTCAATGCCGGTCGTGAGTAGACGAAGAGTCAACACAGGAGCAGCGCGTCCGGGCCATGTTGAGCACCGGTTCGGGCGAAGCCTTTCGGCTGTGGTCGGGTCATGCCGTTGTACCGGGATCGATGGGACGGTTGCGCAGTGCCGTCCCGGACGGGGGTCTGACTCATGAGATATATGACCGAAGTGTCCAGTCACAGGCGTGTCGACTGTCGTTGCGGGACAGCACCTGCAGGTACCGAACCAGCAGCTGGAGCGAATCCGCCACACCGTCACCAACGGCATCCGTGTGGTCACCGTGCACGGCGAGATCGACCACGCCGTCAAGGACATGCTCAGCGAGGCCCTCCTGTCCTTAAGACGGCGCGGCGCCGAAGCCGACGCAGCGTCCGTGTGTCCGAGGCTGCCCCTGAGCGAAGGCGCTGAGTCTTTCGAAGCCGCCGAGCTGCAACTGAGCCTGGTGATGTGCAGCCCTTCCACACCGGCGCACTGGCGCAAGATCCGTTCCACGCCCGCGGACTGGCCGTGGTGCGGGAAGGCACGGCTGGAGGCGCTGAAGGCGGCCGCCCGGTCACGGAAATCGGTGGCCGCATTCTGGAAGAACTTCTGCAGGAGCCCTCGGGGGGCTGGAACATCCGGTGCTCCCCACAGAGCTGATCGTCGGTGAGCTGGTCACCAACGCCGCCCGCTCCGGCGGCGCCCCAGTGGGCCTGCGGCTGATTCGGGGTCATCGTCTGATCTGCGATGTCTCCGATCTGAGAAGGTCAACGCCGAGTGAATCAATATCTGTTCCCGAGGGATCAGATTTTGGCGGATCGCGCAGCGGGAGTTCTTGTCACGAAGAGCGGAGTGGAATTATCCAACGCACAGGGGCGGCTCCGGCGTGCTACTGTCTATCTCAGTTGCAGTTGTGGTTCCCAAAACTTCAAGTGCCCCCACCAGGCTTCTGCCGGTCGGGAGCACTTTTGTATTTCCGGTCATTTCCGGGCGGGGTAATCATCGCGGCGACACGGCGTCCGCGCAGTGCGGACGCCGATGCACTGCCCCAAAGGAGATATGACATGGCTGCTGGTACCGTGAAGTGGTTCAACGCGGAAAAGGGTTTCGGCTTCATCGAGCAGGACGGTGGCGGCGCCGACGTGTTCGCCCACTACTCGAACATCGCCGCGCAGGGCTTCCGCGAGCTGCTCGAAGGCCAGAAGGTGAACTTCGACATCGCGCAGGGCCAGAAGGGCCCGACGGCCGAGAACATCGTTCCGGCCTGACGCTCACGCGCAATCCGTAGCTGGGGCCCGCATCCTTCGGGGTGCGGGCCCCAGCTGCATGCGTATCCCGCAGCGGCTTTCACCCGCGGGACGCCCCGGAGGACTCCGCAGTACCACCACAAGCGGTTCCTCCCTCAGGACGCAGACGCACCCTGAAGCGCTGCCCCGCATCCGGCGCCCGGATCGCAAGCTCCCCATCGCGTCACCCATTTCGGCACCTGTGCCCACGGATGTTTTCGCCGGCCAGATCTGCTTTCTTTTGCCACCGGTCCATACTTGTAATTCTCCATGCCATTCATCGCAGCGGGAATTCCTTGATATGTGCCCCATCGAGGAAGGTTCCGCATGAACCGCACGTACACGAACGACCGCCCCGCCCGCTCTCGTGACGGCCGTGCCGACGCCGGAAGGGGCGGCAGCGGCTACGGCTCGCAGGCACCGCGTCGTACCGGCGCCCCCGTCCGCTCCGGCGGTTATGGCCGTCGGCCCGCCGCAGTGCAAGGTGAGTTCGCGCTGCCCAGGACGATCACCCCCGCACTGCCCGCTGTCGAGGGCTTCGCCGATCTCGACATGCCCGAGCAACTACTGGCCGAACTCGGCAGGCAGGGTGTGACCGCACCGTTCCCGATCCAGGGAGCGACGCTGCCGAACTCCCTGGCGGGCCGGGACGTGCTGGGCCGCGGCCGCACCGGTTCCGGCAAGACCCTCGCCTTCGGCCTCGCCCTGCTCGCCCGCACCGCCGGACAGCGTGCCGAGCCCCGCCAGCCGCTGGGACTGATCCTCGTACCCACGCGTGAACTGGCACAGCAGGTGACCGACGCGCTGACCCCGTACGCCCGCTCCGTGCGGCTGCGGCTGGCCACTGTGGTGGGCGGCATGTCGATCGGCCGGCAGGCCAGTGCGCTGCGCGGCGGAGCCGAGGTCGTCGTCGCGACCCCGGGCCGGCTCAAGGACCTCATCGACCGCGGCGAATGCCGGCTGAACCACGTGGGCATCACGGTGCTGGACGAGGCCGACCAGATGGCCGACATGGGCTTCATGCCCCAGGTCACCGCCCTGCTCGACCAGGTGCGCCCGGAGGGGCAGCGCATGCTGTTCTCCGCCACCCTGGACCGCAACGTCGACCTGCTGGTACGCCGCTACCTGACCGACCCCGTCGTGCACTCCGTCGACCCGTCGGCCGGTGCGGTCACGACGATGGAGCACCACGTCCTGCACGTCCACGGCGCCGACAAGCACGCCGCCACGACCGAGATCGCCGCCCGCGACGGCCGCGTGATCATGTTCCTGGACACCAAGCACGCCGTCGACCGGCTGACCCAGGACCTGCTCAACAGCGGGGTGCGGGCCGCCGCGCTGCACGGCGGCAAGTCGCAGCCCCAGCGCACCCGCACGCTGGCGCAGTTCAAGACGGGGCACGTCACCGTGCTGGTGGCGACCAACGTCGCGGCGCGCGGAATCCACGTCGACAACCTTGACCTGGTCGTCAACGTCGATCCGCCGACCGACCACAAGGACTATCTCCACCGCGGCGGCCGTACCGCCCGCGCCGGCGAGTCCGGCAGCGTCGTCACCCTGGTCACGCCGAACCAGCGCCGTGGCATGGTCCGTCTGATGTCGGACGCCGGAATCCGGCCGCAGACCACCCAGGTCCGCTCGGGCGACGAGGCCCTGAGCCGGATCACCGGCGCCCAGACCCCGTCCGGCATCCCGGTCGTCATCACCGCACCGGTGGTCGAACGCCCCAAGCGCAGCGCCACCTCCCGAGGCCGCCGCCGCCCCGCCTCGGCGACCAGGCGCACCCCCGGACGCCAGTCCGGCTTCGGCGCGGTGGCCTAGACCTTTAGTGATCAGGAAGCCGGCCCATCTCTGCAGAGGCACGCTTTGACGCTGCTTCAGACAAAGTCCCGCCCGGCGGACGCCGACCCCGCGCACAGGACAGCGGTGGAGGTCATGGACGCGGCCGGACCGCAGGTCTGTGACGACATGAGCGTCGAGGTGGCGCTGGCCGTCATGGCCGCCGCACGCACGGTCCGGCTGGTCGTCTGCGACCAGGACGCCCAGTGCACCGGCCTGGTCACCCATGCCGAACTCGCCGCCGTCCGTGACAGCTCCGACTACACGGACCGTGTCCGCTTGCGCGACATCCTCGGCGACCACGGTTCGTTCGCCTCACCCGTGACCACGATGGCCGAAGCCGAGCACGCGATGCGCACCCGTCGGCTGGGTGTCCTGCCGGTGGTCGACGAGCAAGGCAGCGCCCTGGGCGTCCTCGCCCTCTTCCGCTGAAACACCCGGCCCCTGATCGGACCGTTCTTCCCTTCTCTCTGTGAGGCCACATGCGCTGCGTCATCGCCCGCTTCCCCTTCGAGCTCACCAAGGCCGGCGTGCTGGAATCGATGAAGGGCATCAAGCCCGAACCGGTCACCGGCCAATCGGTGATCATCGGCCGCCGCCACTACCCCGTCAAGCAGGTCGGCCAGGTCATCACGCGCCAGGACCGCCGTGACTTCAGCGCCGCCGAAGTCCTGCGGGCCATGGCTCAGCTCGGCTTCACCTGCCGCGCCGTTCCCAAGGCAGCGCCCCTGGGCATTCTCAGCACGATGCAGCACGCTTCCGCGATGCTCGGCACCCCCGTCATGGCCTGATCGGGTAAACAGACACGAGCCGACACCTGAGCAGCAATGTGGGCCCGACCCGTACGCCGGTCGGGCCCACACCTGTGCAGCGGGTTCCCGTCACCGTTGCCCTGCAGGATCCGGGCGACAGGGAACTGCAGACGCGTGGGCGGCCCGTCCTCCTTCACGGGGGCGTCGAAGACGGCGGGTGAACTCGCCCGAGTGGGCGAAATCCCACGGCACAGCCGACACCCTCTGCCTCCACAGCGCTTCGGCTGCCGGCCGACCGGGTGACGGCAGCGCCACCGGTGGCCGCGGCCAGGGACTTCTGGTTGCTCTGGCCGGACTCCACCAGGGCGGCAACGTCACCCGGCAACTCGTCGGGCTGCGGTATGAGGCGGACCATGTTCGTCGGCCATCCGGCTGCTTGAGCGGTGACGCTACCGGGCAAGGAGGGCGCTCACAGTCTTGCCGCCGGAGGCCCGGCGGGTGGGCGCCGTGGCGTGGGCGAGGCCGGTGATCATGGGCCAGCCGAAGCCCCCGGTACCGCCGTTCAGGTCAGGGGTGCGCATGCGCGGCACATGCCGGCTGGGATCGTGAACGGCGACCTGGATGGTGTCGGGGTGCGCAGTCGGTTCCAGTGTGCAGCGGCCCCCACGGTGCTGAGGCGGCGTGACCGTATTCGACTTCAGCGGCATCACGGGAAGCATGGGTGCCGAGCTCGGAGACGACCAGGGCCACAGTGTCCGGCGCGACAGGAGCCACGGTCGGCTGCGGCGCCGGCAATCACCGTGAGCATCAGGGTCCCCCAGATCTCTGAATCATCCATGCCCCCTGCCCTGGCTAAACCCGACCCCTGTGCCCCGCCCTCCACCTGCCAACCCCGCAGAGCCCCAGTGCTTGCCTGAGGGGGCGGAGGACCACGGCCGACGCATGACGGCACCCGCTGCCGTGAGCCCGTGTCTCCGCAGCCCGCGGACTGCTCGCGTCAGGGGCCGTACCGGTTCGCCACCAGCTGCTCGATCATCCCGGGATCGTCGAGGGCGGCCCAGGGCCTTCTGTCACGCTCGTCAACGGCCGACCTGGGGGCGTCACGGCTAGAAACGTCCGTGCCGGTCGGTGGTGTTCTCACGAGACGCAGTGTTGGCCGGTGCCGCCGACGGCAGCCGCGGCGCAGGCGCGGCGACGCCACGCCCAGCCCGACATGCCACGCGGTGGTGGGTCACTGTGAGCGCCGGACAAAGCCTCGCAGCTGCTTGAACCATCCATGGGTACCGGTCGAGGCGGAGCACCTCATCTTCCAGCGCCCGGAAATCTATACCCGCTGGAGTAGACATTGGCCGACGGTGTGGTTAAGGTTTCTGTCGTAGCCGAGATCAAGAGAGGCCCGGCAGAGATGAACTGCCGGGCAGCAGTACGCAGTTGCAGTTCGCAGGACGGTGCGGTGGTGGAGTTCCGAAGCCAGAGCGGTTGCAGGACGGCGACGGGACTGACGACCGGACCGGGTGGCCCGCAGTGATCAGGGGCCGCCATGAGCAGTACCGCAGTGGCAGTACCAGTAAGTGAAGGTTCGCTGTACCCAGCAGTGAAGTTAGTGAGCAGTACCTCGGTGAAGGCGTCGGCTGCGGGCGCGCGCACCGGGAGGTTCGGCAGTGGAGTTCCAAGCCAGAGCAGACGCAGGACGGGCGACGGGGCTGGTTGCCGAAGAGTGGCGCTGTTCGAGGCCACCAGCAGTTCGCAATACCAGTAGTACGCAGTTCCCGTTAGTGAGTAGTTGATCAAGAGGGAAGAACGGAGGAGCCGAGCGCCATCAGGATCGCCCGGGCGGAAGTCTTGGACCCGGGTACCGCAGGACATCGATAGTGAGGTGGTCTCCGGTCGAGCAACCGCGATCCCCGCGCCCCCGACAGCGTCTCGGTCGGGTCTGCGGAAACAGAGGGCCGGTGCAGTATCAGGGCCGGCAGATGGTGTAGTAGTTCCTTCGGGGCCCTGGTGCCAGTACGGCGCCAGGGCCCCTCAATGCGTGCCACAGAACAGAGAGGTGCAATGACAGCAGACGACATGTTCGGCCGTCTCGATGACGACGACTACCCCGCCTACACCATGGGCCGGGCCGCCGAGATGCTCGGCACCACGCAGAGCTTCCTCCGTGCCATCGGCGAAGCCCGCCTCATCACCCCGCTGCGCTCCGCGGGCGGACACCGCCGCTACTCCCGCTACCAGCTGCGCATCGCCGCCCGTGCCCGGGAACTCGTCGACCACGGCACCCCCATCGAGGCCGCCTGCCGCATCATCATCCTCGAAGACCAGCTCGAGGAAGCCCGGCGCATCAACGCCGAATACCGCCGCGCCACCGAGTCGGCGAACCCGACCGCAGCAGCGTGAGATGAGCGTGCCCCTCCGCGTCGGCGGGCACCGCACGCATGGTCTGCCGTGTGGTGTGATCGTTTCCTGTGGTGACGCGGCGTGTGGCCGTGTAGCGTCTGCGTCAGCTGTCGTGGTTCGGAATTCCCTCTTGCCCACGCCTTCGGTGTGGGCGTTTTGCTGTGCTGTGCCGCAGGAACCAGGGCGATCACCTCCGCCTTCCGCGCGTTGTGGGAGGCGTTCATCGACTGGAAGGCATGAGACATGGCTACGGGAACTGTGAAGTGGTTCAACGCGGAGAAGGGCTTCGGTTTCATCGCCCAGGACGGCGGCGGCCCGGATGTCTTCGCGCACTACTCGGCGATCAACTCCTCGGGATTTCGTGAGCTCCAGGAGGGACAGAGCGTGACGTTCGACGTCACCCAGGGCCAGAAGGGTCCGCAGGCCGAGAACATCACCCCGGCCTGACCTCACAGACCCGCCCGAGGGATCGCGCACACTGCGCCCGGTGAGCGCCGCCCGTGTGGGCTTTGCCGCCCACCGGGCGAAGCGCCTGCTCTCGTGCAAGGCGTGCACGATCAGGGGCCGCGCAGCCATCGCTGCGCGGCCCCTGATCTGTTGAGACGGGTGTGACCTCGGCCGAACTTCCTGACCTCAGTTGCTTCGAGCGTCGTCCGGTGCGGGCGCCGCATGCCCTGCGCCTCTGTGCGCGCAGTTCGGAGCAGCAGACGATCAGGTGCCCGTCCAGGCGGCGAGGAAGGCTTGCCGTCCATCCGGATCGTCCCATCTGCGGTCCGCATGCAGAACGCGCCAGGCGGTGAGCTCGAGATCTCGGAGCCACAACTCGCCGATGACCTGTGTCTTGAGGTCGGGCAAATGGTCGGACTCGGCGAGAGCTTGACCGATCACCTCTCCGGCCGCCACGCGCTGGGGCGGAGTCATCTCATCGATGGCCGAGAGGATCTGCCTGGCCAGGGCGGTTCCCTCTCCTTACAGAGAACGCAGCACCTGAGCCTTCATGTTGACGGGTAGCAGGTACGCGGTGCCCGACGACCTCCACAGGTCCGACCAGAAGCGTTCGCCTGCCTCGGTGGGGGCAGGCAGCGCGGCCAGCAGCCCGAGGAGATGGCCGGTGGCCGCGTAACCATCGGAGTGGGCGGCTGCGACGACTGCGATGCCGGCGACGCCCTCCACATCGAGCCGGCCGGCCTCGAGATGCGGAGCCAGGTCCAGTTGGTGTTCCAACTGGTCTGCGAGGGCGGTGGATACGTGGGGGCGGACGTCAGGAAGCATCGGCGATCCTTGCGCGTAGGCGAGCGAAGATGCCCGTTCGGAAGCCCTGATCTTTCCCATGGCCGGCCGTTTTACTCGGCTTCGGCAGGCCCGATCGGCGGGAGGGTCAACGGGACTGGAGTTCACGCGGTGGAGAGTCGGCCGGGCCCGGCGACGTGGCTCTGGGGTTCTGGACCGACCTCCCATGAATGCCTGCCGGAGTGAGGTCTTTTAGCATTACCGCATTGCTGCCAGTGACGCCCAGTCGCCCGGGGGAGAACGAGAAGCAGTGTCCCGTGATGCCGCTGAAGTCGAATACGGTCACGCCGCCTCAGCGCGTGGAGAGCGCCGTGAAGGCGGGCTACCCGACGGATCGCAAGGCGGACACGCAGGGGAGAAGGCTCACTCGGTCTCCGCCCTGGCGGAGTGGGCGGCCGACCTCGCCGAACCGATCAAGCCTAAATTGCGTGGCTGGCTCCATGCCGGAATGGTCCCCGCCGCACTGATCGCGGGCGTCGTACTCGTCTGCCTGGCCCGTACTCCGCAGGCAGTCCTGGCCTGCGCCGTGTACTCGGTCACCGCCTTGCTGCTGTTCGCAACGAGCGCCGTCTACCACCGTGGCACCTGGGGACCACTGGGCGAGGCTCTTCTACGACGACTCGACCACGCCAACATCTTCCTGATCATCGCCGGCACCTGCACCCCCCTGGCCGTGCTCCTCCTGCGGCCTGAACAGCGGTCCATGCTGCTGTGGATCGTATGGACTGGGGCATTGGCCGGCATCGTGTTCCGGGTCCTGTGGGTCGGAGCCCCGCGATGGCTGTACACCCCGTGTTACCTGGCCCTGGGGTGGGCGCCGGTGCGCTACCTGCCCGACTTCCTGCACACCGGCGGAGCAGCCGTAGTCGTCCTGATCGTTGTCGGCGGCCTCCTATACAGCGCGGGCGCGGTCGTCTACGCCCTCCAGCGGCCCGACCCCTCACCCCGCTGGTTCGGCTACCACGAGGTCTTCCACGCCCTGACCGTGGCAGCCTTCACCGCGCACTACATCGCCATCTCCCTGGCCACCTACTGAGGGCGCGGCGACGAGTACTGCCTCGCTCGCCGCTAATACTTCCTCCAACTTCCCCCACCACTCCGAGGATTGGTGGCGAAGGGCCTGTTCCACCTGCTCGTCACCGGTGTGGTGGTCCTGACCGCTGTCTTCGTCCCTGTCAGGCGGCGCCTGGGCCGCCTCCGGAGGCGCCTGCCCCGGTGAACGCCGCCATCCTGGGCAAAGCACCCCTGGGGCGTCCGCCCAAGGGCCCGCAGCAGCGGGGACCGGAGAAGGCCCGAGTCATCGTCCGGGAACGCTCTGCCTCGTCCGCGACGGGGCGGACGCGTCGGTGAGGTCGGCACCGGTGTCGTCGGCCCGCCGGGAGTGGCCGACGTCCTGCCAGTCCAGGCACATGACCGTCGCATCGTCCTGCAGGTGACCGTGGTGGGCCTCGACGATCGCCGCGATGAGGGTGCGGGCGGCCTCGCGGGGGTGGAGCGCGCGCGTGCGCACGATCAGGTCGGGCAGATCGAGGCTGCCTGCGTTGCGCTCCAGCATGCCGTCGGTCAGCATCACCAGCCGGTCGCCCGGCCGCAGGTCCAGCGATTGGACCCGGTAGCTGTGAGGGGCAGGAAAGCCGAATGGCATATCGATCTTCGGAACGATCTCCCGCACCTGTCCGTCCCGCATCCGCAGCGGCCAGGGATGCCCGGCGTTGATGAACTCGGTCTCGCCGTCGATCAGGCTTATCCGCAGAAGCTGACCGGTCACGTACCCCTGGCGGCCGTGCTCGCGCATGGCCTGGTCTGCCTGGCGGGCCTGTTCGGCCAGGCCGGCGCCGGCCCGTCGGGCCCGGCGCAGCGCGCCCACCAGCAGGGTGGCCAGCAGTGCGGCGTCGACGTCGTGACCCATGGCATCGGTGACGGAGAGCTGGACCGTGTCCCGGTCGATCACGTAGTCGAAGGTGTCACCCCCTACATGGTCGGCCGGCTCCAGCGCCCTGGCCACCGCGAATTGCGCAGCCTCACACGCCAGCGACGACGGCAGCAGCCGGTGCTGGATCTCCGCGGCCAGGCTCAGTGGGACGGTACGGCGGCCCCACTGGTACACGTCGGTGTAGGACCGGTTCGCGATGACGATGTAAGCCAGGGCGTGCGCGGTCTCGCCGATCTCCCGCATCACCTCCGCGTCCGGCGCCGCGGGCAGGAACAAGTGAAGTGGCGAAGCTGCGCCGCTCTATCGTCGGCTGCCTTCACCAGGGTTTGTGCGCGGGCGCGGACCCGGCGGAGGCCGCCCAGCGAGCAGGCAACAGCGTGGAGGTTCGCTGTCCCCGTACGCGAGGTGTCTCGATGACCGGCGCAGCGCAGCGTTCAGTATTGCTCGGTCTCCACGAAACCCGCGTCCGGTGCGTCGTCGGCGCCGAAGGCGTCGGCAGCGGCGGTCGGGTCGAATCCGGGCGGGCTGTCCTTGAGGCCCAGGCCCATGCCGGCCAGCTTCGCCTTGACCTCGTCGATCGACTTCGCACCGAAGTTGCGGATGTCCAGGAGGTCCGCCTCGGAGCGGGCCAGGAGCTCACCCACCATGTGAACGCCCTCGCGCTTGAGGCAGTTGTACGAACGGACCGTGAGCTCGAGCTCCTCGATCGGCAGCGCGAGGTCGGCGGCCAGGGCGGCGTCCGTGGGGGACGGGCCCATGTCGATGCCCTCGGCGTCGATGTTCAGCTCGCGGGCGAGACCGAACAGCTCGACCAGGGTCTTACCGGCCGACGCCATGGCGTCACGGGGACGCATGGCCTGCTTGGTCTCGACGTCGACGATCAGCTTGTCGAAGTCGGTGCGCTGCTCGACACGGGTCGCCTCGACCTTGTACGTGACCTTGAGAACCGGCGAGTAGATGGAGTCGACCGGGATACGGCCGATCTCCTGGCCCACCTGCTTGTTCTGCACGGCGGAGACGTAGCCGCGACCGCGCTCGACGGTCAGCTCCATCTCCAGCTTGCCCTTGCCGTTGAGCGTGGCGAGGACGAGGTCGGGGTTGTGCACCTCGACACCGGCCGGGGGTGCGATGTCGGCGGCGGTGACGAGACCCGGGCCCTGCTTGCGCAGGTACATCACGACCGGCTCGTCGTGCTCCGAGGAGACGACCAGCTGCTTGATGTTGAGGATCAGGTCGGTGACGTCCTCCTTGACGCCCGGCACGGTGGTGAACTCGTGCAGCACGCCGTCGATGCGGATGCTGGTGACAGCGGCACCGGGGATCGAGGACAGCAGGGTACGGCGCAGGGAGTTGCCGAGGGTGTAGCCGAAGCCCGGCTCCAGCGGCTCGATCACGAACCGGGAGCGGAACTCGTCGACGACCTCTTCGGTCAGGGACGGACGCTGAGCAATCAGCACGGGGTATTGCCTCCAGTGGTTTGGCGCCCGCTGTGCGACGCCGTAGACACCACGAAGGGTACGGGCGGTACAGACGATACGGCCTCCGTTGGCTGCGCTGCACTTCCTCGTGGTGCACGGCCCCCGCAACCGCAACTGCCGCACGGGATGAGCCTCAGTGCTCATCCCCGATGGCGTGACCTTGTACTCGGGTCCTTCGGGGTGGGCTCCTGATCGAGGTGCACCGGGGATGGTGAGGCTGGAGTCCGCCGGTGGTGAGCGGAACATAGAGCCTTTTCCAAGCTGGCGGTGTTGACCGCGAGTTGGACAGTCCTGCGCAACGACGAAGCTCCTGGTAGACGGGTTCTCGACCAAGATCGCCCGTGTCTGCCAGGAGCTTCGCGT
>NZ_JBWKIR010000033.1:0-69869 GCF_056432605.1 Streptomyces sp. NPDC045022 | reverse complement strand
ACGAGATCGGCATGGGCGACAACATCTGGCTCGGCGACCGCGACGCCGTACGCACCCCGATGCAGTGGACCCCCGACCGCAACGCGGGCTTCTCGACCTGTGATCCGGGACGCCTGTTCCTGCCCACGATCATGGACCCGGTCTACGGCTACCAGGTCACCAACGTCGAGGCCTCCATGTCCTCGCCGTCCAGTCTGCTGCACTGGACCCGCCGCATGATCGAGATCCGCAAGCAGAACCCCGCCTTCGGACTGGGGTCGTTCACGGAACTGCAGTCCTCCAACCCGGCGGTCCTGGCGTTCCTCCGCGAGTACGGCGACGACCTGGTGCTGTGTGTGAACAACTTCTCCCGGTTCGCACAGCCCACCGAACTCGATCTGCGGGCCTACGACGGACGGCATCCGGTCGAGCTGATCGGCGGGGTGCGCTTTCCCGCCATCGGCGAACTGCCCTACCTGCTGACTCTGCAAGGCCACGGCTTCTACTGGTTCCGGCTCACCCGAGTCGCATCCCGCATCGGCCGCCGCCGCTGACCTCCCGGCGCCGAGGAAAGGACGCGTCACCATGCCGAAGACCATCACTCCCCGACCGAGAACCGCCGCCGGCGTCGACGGCCCCCTGGTCTCGCTCGGCGCGCTGTTGCGTGAGTGGTTGCCGAGGCAACGCTGGTTCGCGGGCAAGGACCGGCCCGTCACCGATCTGTCGGTGCTGTCCGTGACCGAGCTGTTCCCGGGGTGCCTGCACCTGCTGGTGCACGCCTCGCACGGGCCCGTGCCCACGCCCGGAGGCACTCCCCCGCCCGGGGACTGCTACCAGCTGCTGCTGGGCCTGCGCGAGCACCTGGCGCCGCGGCTCGAGCGGGCGTTCATCGGGCGGGCGAGCGAGGGTCCGCTGGCCGGGCTCGCGGTCTACGACGCGCTGCACGACCCGCGCTCGGCCCATCTGCTGCTGGAGCGGCTGCGGCAGCCCGGCGCGGCGGGCCCGCTGCGCTTCGAGGCGGATCCGGCCGCGCACCTGCCCGGGGGGCTGCCGCCGCGCCTGCTGGACGCCGAGCAGTCGAACTCGTCGATCGTGTACGGCGACGCGTACATCCTGAAGGTCTTCCGCCGGATCCAGCCGGGTGTCAATCCGGACCTGGAGGTGTCGGCCGCGCTGGCCGCGCAGGGCTGCACGCGGGTGCCCGCGCCGGTGGCCTGGTTCGGCACGACCGAGCCGCGTCCGGCCACGCTGGGCGTGCTGCAGCCGTTCCTGCCGGACGCCACCGACGGCTGGACACTGGCGCTTCGGGCGCTCGCCGCCGGTGACGACTTCACTGCGGAGGCCCACGAGCTGGGCTGGGCCATGGCCGAGGTGCACGTGGCGCTGGCCGAGGCGTTCCCGCCGGCGGGACCGGGCGAGAACAGCCGTACGGCCGAGGCGATGTGCGCGCGGCTGGACGCCGCCGCGCACGCCGTGGCCGGGCTGCGGCCCTTCGTCCCCGGCCTGCGGGCCGCGTTCGGGGCGCTCGCCACGTGCGACACCGGGCCGCCCGCCCAGCGCATCCACGGCGATCTGCATCTCGGGCAGGTGCTGTGGGCCGGCCGCGACTGGTTCGTCATCGACTTCGAGGGCGAACCGTCCCGGCCGCTCGCCGAGCGGCGGGCCCCGCAGTCCCCGGTGCGGGATGTGGCCGGGATGCTGCGCTCCTTCGACTACGCGGCCCGGCAGCGCCGCCCCTGGCGACCCGAATGGGCGCGCCGCTGCCGGGAGGCGTTCTGCGCGGGCTACGCGGCCCGCGCCGGTTGGGATCCACGCAAGAAGCACGCGCTGCTGCGCGCGCACGAGACGGACAGGGCGGTCTACGAGGTGCTGTACGAGGCAAGACACCGACCGGACTGGCTGCCGGTTCCGATGGCGGCGATCAAGCGACTCGCCGTGTGGGGAGGCTGACGTCATGGCACTGCGCGACACCACGCGTCCCGAGGCGGCGGGCCCCAAGCCGCCCGCGGCCGCCCCTCCCCCGGACCTGGTCCGGGGGGACCCCCCTCTCGCCGCGCTCGGCCCCGCCGACCGCGGCCGTCTGCTGGGCGGCGCGCACCACGATCCGCACGCCCTGCTGGGCGCCCACCCGGTTCCGGGCGGCACCCTGTTCCGGGCGCTGCGCCCGAACGCCCGGGCGGTGAGCGTCATGGTCGACGGCATGCGCAACAAGCTCGAGTCGGAGGGCGACGGTCTCTTCGCGGCCGTCCTCCCCTACCCCGACATCCCGTCGTACACGCTGCTGGTGGCGTACGACGACGCTGAGCAGGAGGTGCACGACCCGTACCGCTTCCTGCCCGCCCTCGGCGAGCTGGACCTGCACCTGATCCGGGAGGGCCGGCACGAGCAGCTGTGGCAGGCGCTCGGCGCCGAGCCGATGACCCACCAGGGCGTGGCCGGCACCCGCTTCACCGTGTGGGCGCCGAACGCCCAGGGGGTGCGGGTGGCCGGGGAGTTCACGTACTGGGACGGCACGCAGTACCCGATGCGCTCGCTCGGCGCGTCCGGGGTGTGGGAGCTGTTCCTGCCCGGGATCGGCGAGGGCGCCCGGTACAAGTTCGAGATCACCTCCCGCCACGGCCACCGCTTCCTCAAGGCCGACCCGATGGCGCGGCGCACGGAGGTGCCGCCGGACACGGCGTCGATCGTGGCGGCCTCGCACTACGAGTGGGGTGACGCCCAGTGGATGGCGCATCGCGCCGACACGCCCGTGCACGAGGCGCCGTTCTCGGTGTACGAGGTGCATCTGCCGTCCTGGCGGCCCGGATCGACGTATCGTCAGCTGGCGGACGAACTGCCCGCGTACGTCAAGGAGATGGGCTTCACGCACGTCGAGCTGATGCCGGTCGCCGGGCATCCGTTCAGCGGCTCCTGGGGCTACCAGGTCACCTCCTACTACGCGCCGACGCCCCGGCTCGGCGCGCCGGACGACTTCAGGTACCTGGTGGACGCGCTGCACCGGGCCGGCATCGGCGTGATCATGGACTGGGTGCCGGCGCACTTCCCGAAGGACGACTGGGCGCTGGCCCGGTTCGACGGGGATCCGCTGTACGAGCCCGGGGACTGGCGGCGGGCCGAGCATCCGGACTGGGGCACGTACGAGTTCGACTACGGGCGGACCGAAGTGCGCAACTTCCTCGTCGCCAACGCGGTGTACTGGTGCCAGGAGTTCCACATCGACGGGCTGCGGGTGGACGCCGTCGCCTCGATGCTGTATCTCGACTACTCACGGGACTCCGGCCAGTGGGAGCCGAACGTCTTCGGCGGGCGGGAGGACCTGGACGCGATGGCCTTCCTGCAGGAGATGAACGCCACCGTGTACCGGCGCTGCCCCGGCGTGGTCACCATCGCCGAGGAGTCCACCGCGTGGGGCGGGGTTACCCGGCCGACGGACAGCGGCGGGCTCGGCTTCGGGCTGAAGTGGAACATGGGCTGGATGCACGACTCGCTGGAGTACGTCCAGAAGGAGCCGGTGCACCGCAAGTACCACCACAACGAGATGACCTTCTCGATGGTGTACGCCTACAGCGAGAACTTCGTGCTGCCGATCTCCCACGACGAGGTGGTGCACGGCAAGCAGGCGCTGGTGTCGAAGATGCCGGGCGACTGGTGGCAGCGGCGGGCCAACCACCGCGCCTATCTCGGCTTCATGTGGGCCCACCCCGGCAAGCAGCTCCTCTTCATGGGGCAGGAGTTCGCCCAGGGCGCCGAGTGGTCCGAGGCACACGGCCCGGAGTGGTGGCTGCTCGGCGACGACTACCACTCCGCGGGCGACCACCGGGGTGTCCAGCAGCTCGTGCGGGACCTGAACGAGCGGTACCGGGCGACGCCGGCGCTGTGGCAGCGGGACACCGACCCGGGCGGCTTCCGGTGGGTGCTGTGCGACGCGGCGGACGACAACGTCTTCGCGTTCCTGCGCTTCGACGCCGAGGGGTCCCCGCTGCTGGCGGTGTCGAACTTCTCCCCCGTCGTCCGGCAGGACTACCGGCTGTGGGTGCCCGACGAGGTGCCCGTCTGGCAGGAGGAGCTGAACACGGACGCCGTCCGCTACGGCGGCGGCGGGGTCGGCGCCGAAGGTCCCCTCAAGCCGGTGGACGGGTTCCTGAACCTCACGCTCCCGCCGCTCGCCACCGTCTGGCTGACACCGGAGCGCTGAAAACCGCAGGTGTCGGCGGCCGTACCAGGGGCAGTCGGGGTCGTACAGACCCGCGACTGCCCCTAGTGGCACGGAAGAAGGGCGGCACCACGTGCGCACCGTCGGAGTGGAGGAGGAACTCCTTCTGGTCGATCCGGACAGCGGAGACCCGAAGGCGCTGGCGGCGGCCGTACTCGCCCGTGCCGCCCACGCCGATCCCGGACAGGACGTGTTCGAGAAGGAGCTGTTCGGGCAGATGCTGGAGTTCGCCACGCATCCGCAGTCGGACATGGCGGACCTCGGCGACGAGATCGTCCGCTGCCGCAAGGAGGCGGCCCGCCACGCCGGGGAGATCGGCTGCGCGGTCGCCGCGCTCGCCACCTCCCCCCTGCCGGTCAGTCCTTCCCTCAGCATGAACGAGCGCTACCGGTGGCTGGCCGAGCGGTACGGGGTGCCCACCTGGGAGCAGCTCGTGTGCGGCTGCCATGTCCATGTCTCGGTGGAGTCCGACGAGGAGGGCGTCGCGGTCCTCGACCGGATCCGCCCGTGGCTGGCGGTGCTCCGCGCGATCAGTGCGAACTCCCCCTTCTGGCAGGGGCAGGACACCGGTTACGCGAGCTACCGCAGCCGGGTGTGGAACCGCTGGCCGTCGGCCGGCCCGACCGAGCTGTTCGAGTCCGCCGAGCAGTACCACCGGCGGGTGGCCGACATGGTCGCCACCGGCGCCATCCTGGACGAGGGGATGGCCTACTTCGACGCACGCGTGTCCGCCCGCTATCCCACGGTGGAGCTCCGGGTGGCGGACGTGTGCCTGTGCGCGGACACCGCCGTACTGATCGCGACGCTCAGCCGCGCCCTCGTGGAGACGGCCGCACGGGACTGGCGGGCCGGCCGGCCGGCGCCCGACCACAGCGTGAGCCTGCTCAGGCTCGCCGACTGGCAGGCCGCCCGGTTCGGTCTGGAGGAGAACCTCCTCGACCCGGCGACCCTGCGGCCCAGGCCCGCCTCCGAGGTGCTGCGCTCCCTGCTGGAGCACACGGCGGACGCGCTCACCGACAGCGGCGACGCGGTCCGCGCCGAGCAGGCCGTCGAGGAACTGCTGCGCACGGGCAACGGCGCGCGTGAGCAGCGCAGGCTGTTGGAGCGCACGGACAGCCTGCGGGACGTCGTCACCGCGTGCGTGCGGCTCACCCAGGGCTGAGCGAACCGGTCACAGGATCAGCACCAGGGCGTACACCAGGAAGAAGGCGGCGATCAGGGCGACGAGGACGAGGATCAGCGTCAGCGGCGCCTTGGCCCACCCTCTGCTCTGGACGTGCGGCTCCCGGGGCCCGGCCTCGGGCATGCTGCTTTCGGCGGGCGGGGTCTCGCCGGGCGGGACCCCGCCTCCGGGCTCCAGCCCCGTGGTGCGTTCCGGCTCCGGATCGGGATTCACATGAGTCATGCCTCCCGAGTCCCCAGGACACGGCCACATCATCAGCCGATCACGACTTCCACGTTCCCGGCACCGAACGCGCTCACCTGGGCTACATTCGAGCACCGCCGACACCGAGCCGTTCGGCGGAGTGACCCTCCGTACAGACCGGGAGCAGTGCATGCGGGACGTCGCCCTCGCTCCAGCCGTTACCCCGCCGCTCACCGGCGGCCTCGCCGACAGCGTCTTCGACACGGCGGACCGGAATCCGACCCTGCCGCTCCTCGCGCGCCGCACGGACGCCGTCGCCACCGGGTGGGAGGAGGTGACGGCCGTCGAGGTACGGGACGAAGTGATCGACCTGGCCAAGGGGCTGATCGCCGCCGGGATCTCGCCCGGCCACCGGGTGGCTCTGATGGCCCGTACCCGCTACGAATGGACGGTGCTCAGCCACGCGCTGTGGGCCGTGGGCGCCGAGGTCGTACCGATCCATCCCAGCTCCGCGCGGGACCAGGTCGAGTGGATCCTGCGGGACGCCGGCTGCGTGGCCGTGGTCGTCGAGGACGAGCAGGGCGCGATGACCATCGGCACCGTGTGCACCAGGCTGCCCCGGCTGCGGCACGTCTGGCAGTTCGACGCGGGCGCGCTGCGTGGTCTCGTCGAGCGGGGCGCGGCGGTGCCCTACACCACCGTGGAGTCGCTGCGCCGGATCGTGCTGCCGGACTCGACGGCGGCCGTCGTCTACACCTCCGGCACCACCGGCCGTCCGCTGGGCTGCGCGCTGAGTCACCGGGGACTGGCCTATCCCTGCGACACGCTGCTGGCCGGCTGGGCCCACACCGCGGCACCGCCGGGTGAGCAGGGATCCGTCGTGGCGTTCCTGCCGTTCTCCCATGTCTACGGCATCATGATCATGCTGATGTGTGTGCGCGGCGGCATCCTGATGGCACACGAGCCGGAGATGACCCAGGCGGCGCTGGCGTCGGCGCTGACCACGTTCCGGCCGACGTACCTGTACGGGGTGCCGTCGGTGTTCGAGAAGCTGTACAAGAACTTCCTGCGCGCCGCGGAACAGGCGGGCCGGGGCGCGCTGTTCGAGCGGGCCGCGCAGACCGCGCGGGAATTCGCCGCGGCCGAGGAACGCCGCCGGCTGGGCGGCGGTGCGGGCCCGGGGATCGAACTCCGGCTGCAGCACGCCCTGTACGAGCGGACGGTGTACCGCAGACTGCGCGCGGCGCTCGGCGGCCGCGTCCTGCGCGGCACCTCCGGCGGTTCCGCGCTCAGCCGCGAACTGTCCTTGTTCTACGAGGGCATCGGCGTGTACATCCACGACGGGTACGGGCTGACCGAGTCCGCCGGCGGGATCACCATGCAGCCGTTCGGCCGGGAGAAGTCCGGCACCGTGGGGCGGCCGCTGCCGGGCACCGAGGTCCAGGTGGCCGACGACGGGGAGATCCTGGTGCGCGGGCCGTCGGTGTTCCAGGGCTACGTCAGCGACGAGGCGGCGACCCGGGCCACGCTGCGCGGTGGCTGGCTGGCGACCGGGGACATCGGACGGCTGGACTCCGAGGGCTATCTGGCGATCACGGGGCGGAAGAAGGACATCATCGTCACCAGCGGCGGCAAGAGCGTGGCCCCGGCCCTGCTGGAGCAGCGGCTGCGGATGCATCCCCTGGTCCACCAGGCGGTGGTGATCGGCGACGACCGGCCCTGTGTCGGCGCCCTGATCACCCTGGATCCGGAGTTCCTCGCACACTGGCGGGGCGCGCTGGCGCTGCAGGGCGACCTCCCGGGCCGCGAGACCCGGGAGGAGAACGCGCTGCGGGAGGAGCTCGCGCGGGCCGTGGCCTCGGCCAACAGCGCCGTGTCCCGGGCGGAGTCCATCAGGGTGTACCGGGTTCTCCAGGAGCCGTTCGCTCCGGACAACGGGCTGCTCACGCCGTCCTTGAAACTGCGCCGGGACGCCATCGTGCGGCACCATGCCGCCGAGATCGAGGCGATGTACCAGGCCCGCTCCCAGGCCCGGCGACCGCAGGAGCCGGCCGACTGGGAGGAACCGGACGACGTCTTCCGCTGAGGAATGCGCGCCCGGACGGAGCCACCTCCGAGGGCGGGCGGATAGCCTGCCGGGCTGTGGGAACCCGCCACCCAGAAAGAGATCAGCAACGACGACCATCCTGGCCGGAGGGGCGCGGGACCCCCTCGCGGCGGGACCGGGGAATGCGAGATGGCGACGGAGCCGCGTTGGGACGACACACCGCCCTCGGAGGAGAGCTACGAGCGTACGTTCTCCTTCACGGGCGAGCTGCGCAACGTCACGGAGGCGCGGCTCGCCGCGGAGGACTACCTCTGCGCGCTGGCCAGGGGCGCGCCGCCGGGCGCGCACGAGTACTGGGACGACATCCTGCTGGTCGTGACCGAGCTGGCCGCCAATGTGATCCAGTACGCGCCCGGGCCGTTCGACCTGCGGATGCGCCGCACCTTCGACGGTGTGCATGTGACGATGCGCGACTCGAGCACGACCAAGCCGGAGCCGCGGCCCTTCCACCCGCGGACGGGCGGTGGCGGGATCGGCTGGCATCTGGTGCACACGCTCTGCACGCAGGTCAGCGTGGTCGTCCACGACCACGGCAAGGACATACACGTGTTTTTGCCCTGGTGAGGGCGTGCCGGTCGGGCAGGCCCGTCAGGTGTACGACGTGTATCTGTGCGACAACCGGTTACTCCACCCGGAGTGGGGGCATGCTGGTGCCCACGCGTTCGTCTGCCTGCCGCACCCAGCCGGCGGAACGGCTCGGGCCACGGTGGGATCGAAGTTGGCGCGCAGCGATCCCGGGCATGCGAACGGCGTCAAGTCGGACCGCCTGGAGCCGCAGAAAGGGATGAACACCGTGACACGACCCAGGATCCTGGTGGTTGGCGCAGGCTTCGCCGGAGTCGAGTGCGTCCGCCGCCTGGAGCGGAAACTCGCCCCCCGCGAGGCCGACGTCACCCTGGTGACGCCGTTCGCCTACCAGCTCTATCTGCCACTGCTGCCCCAGGTCGCCTCCGGCGTGCTCACGCCACAGTCGATCGCCATCTCGCTGCGCCGCAGCGAGAAGTACCGCACCCGGATCATCCCGGGCGGTGCGATCGGGGTGGACCTGAAGGCCAAGGTGTGCGTCATCCGCACCATCACCGACAAGATCGTCAACGAACCCTACGACTACATCGTGCTGGCACCGGGCAGCGTGACCCGCACCTTCGACATCCCGGGACTGACCGAGCACGCCTTCGGCATGAAGACGCTCGCCGAGGCCGCCTACATCCGCGATCACGTCATCGCGCAGCTCGACCTCGCCGACGCCAGCGACGACCCGGCCGAGCGGGCCGCGCGGCTGCAGTTCGTGGTCGTCGGCGGCGGGTACGCCGGCACCGAGACCGCGGCCTGCCTGCAACGGCTCACCCACGCGGCCGTACAGCGCTACCCGCGGCTGGACCCGGGTCTGATCAAGTGGCACCTGATCGATGTCGCACCCAAGCTGATGCCCGAGCTGGGTGACAAGCTCGGCCGCAGCGCGCAGGAGATCCTGAAGCGGCGGGGCATCGAGGTGTCGCTGGGCGTGTCCATCGACAAGGCCGGACCGGAGGAGGTCACCTTCACCGACGGCCGGGTGGTGCCGACGCACACCCTCATCTGGACTGCGGGCGTGGTCGCCAGCCCGCTGATCGCCACGCTCGGCGCGGAGACGGTCCGCGGCCGGCTGGCGGTCACCACGCAGATGTGCCTGCCGGGCCACGACGGCGTGTTCGCCCTCGGGGACGCGGCCGCCGTGCCCGACGAGGCCAAGGGCCAGGAGGGCGCGGTCTGCCCGCCCACCGCGCAGCACGCCATGCGCCAGGGCAAGAAGGTCGCCGACAACGTCATCGCGACCCTGCGCAACCAGCCGATGGAGCCGTACGTGCACAAGGACCTCGGCCTGGTCGTCGACCTCGGCGGCAAGGACGCCGTGTCCAAGCCGCTGGGCATCGAGCTGCGCGGGGTGCCTGCCCAGGCGGTGGCCCGCGGCTACCACTGGTCGGCGCTGCGCACCAACGTCGCCAAGACCCGCGTGATGACCAACTGGCTGCTGAACGCGGTCGCCGGCGACGACTTCGTCCGCACCGGCTTCCAGGCGCGCAAGCCCGCCCGGCTGAAGGACTTCGAGTTCACCGACTCGTATCTGACGCCGGAACAGGTCCGGGCCCGGGTCGAGGGCAAGGCCCTGGAGAGCCCCTGATGTGATGGCGGCCACCGAGGGACCGCCGGTCAGTCCTCATCTGACCGGCGGTCCTCTGCGGTGCTCGGGAAACGTCAGTGGCACGGACCTTCGTGCGATGCTGGGTCGGAGATCCATTTCTGGCACGGGAGAGAGCGCGTCGGCGTGAGGCAAGCGGTTCGGTCGGAGTGGGCACGCGTGTGGGACCGGCTCGCCGCGTCCGATCCCGGGCTGCTCCGGCTCACCGCCGGCCTGCGGACGGTCGCCGCCATCGCCCTCACTCTTGCAGTGCTGGGCCTGCTGCGGCTTCCGGTGCCGCAGTTGGTCGCCGGCGCCATCGCGGCGATGGTCGCGACCTTCGCCATCCGGGAGAAGCAGCGCTCGGGGCAGGCCGTCACCCTCGCGCTCGGTCTGCCCGTGGCGCTCGCCTCGGTGTCGCTCGGCGCGTTGCTGAACCAACGGGTCGTCGTGGGCGACCTGTTCTTCGTCGTCCTCATCTTCTGCGCCGTCTACGGCCGGCGGTACGGCGACCGGGGAACGGCGCTGGGTTTGATCGGCTTCCAGGTCTACTTCCTCTCCCTGTTCGTGGGCGCGACCACGTCCGCGCTGCCCGGCCTGTACCGCGTGATCACCGTGGCGTTCGCCTGCAGCGCCACCGCGCGCTTCGTGCTGCTGCCGCAGACACCGGCGGGCACGCTGGACCGGCTGCGGCGGGCCTTCCGGGCCCGGCTCGGCCAGCTGATCGCCAGTCAGGTCGAGCTGCTGGACGCCGGGCCCGACGCGGTGGACAAGGTTCTGGAGGACCTGCGCACCCGCACCGCCCGGCTGCACGAGACGGCGCTGATGATCCAGGGCCGGCTGGCGGACGGCACCTCCGACGAGGCGACGGCACGGCTGCTGCAGCGCCGGATCGCGGATGCCGAGATCGCCGCCGAGCGGCTCGGACTGCTGCTGCTCACGGCGCGCAGCGCGCAGCGGACGGACACCCTCACCCTGCACCTGCCCGGCGCTGTCCTGGCGTACGGCGGCGAGCTGCCGGAGCGCGACGAGGCGACGGCCGTGCTGCGCCGGGACCTGGAGGCACTGCGCCTGCTGGTGCTGCGGCCGCTCGGGGAGGCGTCGGGGACGGCGTTGGCGCAGGTGCGCAACCGGCTGCTCGGCTACCGGGAGGAGGAGAACCTGCCGAAGGCCGCCCCGGCCGTGCAGGACGTCTTCCGGGGCCTCGGTGAGGCGGCACGGGCGGTGCTGGGGCTGCGGACCGCCCTGGAGGGGCCTCAGGACGAGTCCGACGACTCCCCGGCGACGACCCGCTCCCGGGAGGAGCTGGACGCCGAGGACGCCGCCATCGAGAGCAGCGAGGAGGAGCCGAAGGAGCCGGAGCCGGCCGGCCTGAAGCGGCCCACCACCCGGGCGGCCGTCCAGGTGGCCGTCGGTTCCTCACTGGCCATCGCCGGTGGCGAGCAGCTGTCGGGTCAGCGCTGGTACTGGGCGGTGCTCACCTGCTGGATCGTGTTCATCAACACCGCGTCGACCGGCGAGATCCTGGTGAAGGGCTACCGGCGGCTGCTGGGCACGGTCCTCGGCGTGGTGGCCGGTATCGGGCTCGCCGGGCTGGTCGGGCACCACACCTGGACGGCATTCGGGCTGGTGCTGCTGTTCATCTTCGCGATGTTCTACACGGCGCCGCTGTCATACACGCTGATGTCGTTCTTCGTCACGGCGATGCTGGGGCTGCTGTACACGCTGCTGCACACCTACAGCACGGCGGTGCTGGTGCTTCGGGTGGAGGAGACGGCGCTGGGCGCGGCCTGCGGGGTGATCGCGGCGGCGCTGGTGCTGCCGATCCACACCGACCGCCGTACCAACGAACTCCTCGTCGGGGTCCTGGACCGGCTCGCCGCCGTCACCCGGGCCGCCGTCGACCAGCTCAGCGGCGGGGCGGGGACCGACCTGGTGGAACTGGCGCGCGACCTGGACCAGGCGCTGGCCGACCTGCGGGGGGCCACCCAGCCGCTGACCCATCCGATCACCCCGCTGCGCTCCCGCCGGGACACCGCCCGGTACGTGGTGGCGCTGCTGGAGACCTGTGCGTATCACGCGCGTTCGCTCGCGGCGACGGCCGAGCTGCTGCCGACGCACCCGGCGATCGCGGCGGACCCCCGGCTGCGCGGGGCGTGCGGGCGGATCGTGCACAACATCGAGGCGATCGCCGGGCACGTCACCGAGCCGCGGTCCACGGCCGGGATCGAGACCGGCCCCAGCATCGCCTCGATGCTGGAGCCGGGAACCCTGCGCACCCCGCGCTACGGCCGGGTGACCGACCGGGTGCTGCGCCATCTGGAGCGCCTGGACGAGGCGGTCTCCGGTCTGGCGCGCCCACTGGACATCCCCAGCGGTGCGGCGCGGCCGAAGCGGTGACGCTCCGATCCGGTCGGTCTCATACGGCGCCGTCGCCGCCCGTGCGCCGGCCCATCACCTCGTCGCGGACGCGGGCGCAGCTGCGGCTGATCAGCCGGGAGACGTGCATCTGGGAGATACCGAGCCGGTCGGCGATACGGCTTTGTGTCATGTCCTCGAAGAAGCGCATGTACAGGATCGCCCGCTCACGTTCGGGCAGGCGGCGCAGCCCTTCCTTGGCCGCCTCGCGGTCGACGACGACGTCGAACGAGGCGTCCGTCGCGCCGAGGGTGTCGGCGAGGCTGTAGCCGTCCTCATCGGCGGAGAGTTCGGCGTCCAGCGACAGGGTGCTGAAGCTCTCCAGCGCCTCCAGGCCCGCGGACACCTCCTCCTCGCTGAGCCCGGTGTGCGCCGCGATGTCGGCGACGGTGGGTTCGGGGCTGCCGGGGTTCTGGGTCAGTTCCCGGCGGGCCACCCGCACCCGGTTGCGCAGCTCCTGCACCCGGCGCGGGACCCTCAGGGCCCACATCCGGTCGCGGAAGTGCCGCTTGACCTCTCCGGTGATGGTCGGCACGGCGTAGCTCTCGAAAGCCCCGCGCGACGGGTCGAACCGGTCGATGGCCTTCACCAGCCCGAGCGCCGCCACCTGGCGCAGATCCTCGACGGATTCGCCGCGATCGCGGAAGCGGCCCGCGATCCGGTGGGCCATGGGCAGCCAGGCGGTGACGAGTTCGTCGCGTACGGCGTCCCGCTCGGGACCGTCCTCCAGTTCCGCGAGCCGGGTGAACAGCTCCGCGGTGTCGGGGGCGTCGTCATGATTCCGCCGGGCGGGTGCCGCGGCGGCGACGGTGGTGGCGGGCGTGCCGGGACGGCTTGTCGAGATGTCGGTCAGCATGCGGAATCGCTCCTGAACGAGGTTTCAGGGCACGGCCGGAACATGAGTTCCGGGTACTGGCCCGAACGGTGGTGTCAGGGTCGCCGCGGGGGTACCGCCCGGCCCGCCGGTAGGGGGCCCGGCAGCGGTACTGCTCCCCGCTGGGCGCGCGCCTCCGGTCCGAAGCACGAGATTCCGTCTGCCCCCCGGCCCCGTGGGCAAACGCGGGTGGCGGAACTTCGGCGACCGCTCAGCCCAGCGGTACGACGGCCGTGATGCGCTTGCCGCCGCGGGGCAGCTCCGCCACCCTGACATCGCGCGCCAGCCGGCAGACGATGGGCCAGCCGCGACCGCCCGGCCGGGACCGGCCGCGCTCGTCCACGGGTGTGAGGGCCACCGGAACCTCGTCGCTGCGGTCGCTCACCGACACCTGGACGCCGCTGGAGTCGACGTCGACGTCGAAGCCGGTGATCCCGCCGCCGTGCAGGATCGCGTTGGTGGCGAGCTCCGAGGTGACGAGCAGGGCGTCCTCCATGGCCTCGGGTGCACACGGGAGGGCGCGAGCCCGGCACCGCTCGGCCACCACGCGCTGGACCGTTCTGCGGGCGTCGGCCGGCCGGCACGGCAGCCGGCGGCATGGTTCCCGCAGGGTCGCGGAGGCGGTGGTGCGGTGCTTGTCGAGCATCCCTTCCTCCCTGTGTGGTGCCCGGATTGACTGGATCTCTGCCCCTTCGGCTGACCCTTGACGGCGCCGTCAAACACCTTTGACGCCAATGCCATCACCGGGGACCGGCCGGGTACCCGAACGGTATGACCGATGTGGTGGACGCGGACGAGTTGTTGCGGCGGATCCGGCGGGGCAGGGAGTGCGCCGCCGAGGAGGAACGTGCCTGGCGGGAGCGCGCACAGGGGCTGACGGCGACGGATCCGGACGGCGCGCGGGAGGCGGCGTTCCGGGCGCGGGCGTACGAGGCGGTGCTGCATGTGCTGCAGGAGATCGTCAGCCCGGGCGAGCCGCCGATGACGGCGGACGGAGTGAAACAGGTCACCTGACCCGCTTACGGGTACACACAAGCACACGAGATGGTTTAGTGTTCATCCATGCCGACGCCGGAGCGGACGGAGCCGTCCTTCCTCCCTCCTCGGCGTCCCCGCATACGGCCCTGGCTGGTCTCCCCCGTCCAGCCAGGGCTTTTTGCTGCCCGGAAGCGGCCGGAACGCGGAAATCCGTGTCCTTCGAGGTGCCCGGGACTGCGGCAGCGGCTGAAATGGGCTTAAGCACAGCACCCGGACCGCCGCCGGCGAGGAGCCCCGCGCCATGACCAAAGCGATCAAACTGCTCACCGCCCTGCCCCAGGCGCAGCGCGAGCGCCTGATGGAGCTGGCCAAGGAGATCTCCTTCCCGGAGGACACCCGCGTCTTCGAGGCGGGCGGCACGGCCGACCGGTTCTGGGTGATCCGCTCGGGCGCGGTCCATCTGGACCAGCAGGTCACCTCCCGGCAGCGGGTGACCGTGGCCACGCTCGGCGCGGGCGACCTGCTCGGCTGGTCCTGGCTGTTCCCGCCGTACCGGTGGGACTTCGGCGCGGTGGCCTTCAGCAACGTACGGGCCTACGAGTTCGACGGACCCTCGGTGCTCGCGCTGTGCGTGGAGGACCCGCTGCTCGGCCTCTCCCTGGTCCGGACGGTGGCCGAGATCCTCGCCAACCGCCTGGAGACGACCCGCGGCAAGCTGATGGACCAGTACGCGATCCGGCGGCGCAGCGGGCCGCTCTAGGTCCTGTCGCCGGGGGGCAGGTGGTATTCCGACGACAGGTCCGCGGTCAGATCCGGTAGCGGCGCAGGGACGGGACCGTGAAGGCCAGGGTCAGCATCACCACGACGACCAGGGCTCCGCCGCCCGCCACGGCGGACCGCGGGCCGAAGACCGAGCCGGCGGTGCCGTGCAGCACGTCGGCCAGGCGCGGGCCACCCGCGACGACGACCGTGAACACACCCTGCATCCGTCCGCGCATCTCGTCGGTCGCGGCCGACAGCAGGATCGCGCCCCGGAACACCATCGAGACCATGTCCGCGACGCCGGCCGCGGCGAGGAAGGCCACGGCGACCCAGAGGTTGCCGCTCAGCCCGAAGCCGACGATGGCCGCGCCCCAGCCGACGACCGCCCCGATGACCATCCACCCGTGCCGACGGGCCCGCGAGAACACGCCGGAGAACAGGCCGCCGAGCACCGCGCCGACCGGGATGCCGGCGAACAGCACGCCGAGCGCGAGACCTTCGCCGTAGGAGTCGTACGTCTCCGCGGCGAGCTGGGGGAACAGGGCACGGGGCATGCCGAGCACCATGGCGACGATGTCGGCGAGGAAGGACAGCAGCAGCACCTTGTGCCGGCCGATGTAGCGGAAGCCGGCCGCGATCTCGCGTACCCCGGCCCGGCGGGTCGCGGCGCCGCCGAGCGGCGGCAGCGCGGGCAGCCGGAAGACGGCCCACACCGTCGCGCACAGCGCCAGGGCGTCGATGAGGTACAGCTCGGGCAGGCCGATGACCGGGATGAGCGCCCCGGCGAGGAGGGGGCCCGCCACCAGACCGGTCTGCGTCACCGTGGAGCCGAGCGCGTTGGCGGCGGCCAGTTGCCCGGCGGGGACCAGCCGGGCGATGGAGGCGTTGCGCGCCGGGGAGTTGAGCCCGAAGAACGCCTGCTGCACGGCGAGCAGGACCATCAGGAGGACGACCGACTGGAGACCGGTGACGGCCTGCGCCCAGAACAGCAGCGAGGTCACCGCGATACCGCTGTTGGTGACCAGCAGCAGCTTGCGGCGGTCGACGGTGTCGGCGACCGCCCCGCCCCACAGCGCGAACGCCACCATGGGCACGAGTCCCGCCAGGCTCGCGTAGCCGACCCAGGCCGACGAGTGCGTGATGTCGTAGATCTGTTTCGGTACGGCGACGGCGGTGAGCTGGCTGCCCACGGCGGTCACGATGGTCGACGACCACAGGCGCCGGTAGGCGGGGATGCGCAGGGGCCGGGTGTCCATCGCCCAGCGGCGCCAGCCGCGCCGCGGCGGGGCCTGCGCCGCCGGCGCGTCGGTGTCGGTCTCCGGGCTGCTGCTCTCGCTGGTGTCCACGGGTGTCCTGGTTGCTCGTTACATCTTTTCGCGTCGCGAACCGACTATCTCAGCATTCGCTGTGCGCATCGAACCGGTTGTCTCAGGATCCGGCGACGAGCGTGGCACCCAGCGCCAGCATGGTGAGGGCGACCAGACCGTCCAGGACCCGCCAGGCGCCGGGCCGGGCCAGGAACCGGCCGAGCAGCCGGGCGCCGAAGCCGAGCGCGGCGAACCAGCACAGGCTGGCGCACGCCGCGCCGAGTCCGAAGGTCCAGCGCAGCGGGCCCCGGTCGGCCGCGAGGGAGCCGAGCAGGAACACCGTGTCCAGGTAGACGTGCGGGTTGAGCCAGGTCATCGCCAGGCAGGTGAGCACCGCCCGCCTGCGGGAACCGGCGGTCTCCCCGTCCGCGCGCAGCCCGGTGCCGGACGTGAGGACGCGGCGGGCGGCGAGGGCGCCGTAGCCCAGGAGGAAGGCACCGCCGACGATCCCGACCACCCTGAGCGCGCCCGGCCAGGCCACCACCACCGCACCGACCCCGCCGACACCGAGCGCGATGAGCACCGCGTCGGACAGGGCGCAGATGCCGACCACGATGAGCACGGAGTCCCGCCGCACCCCCTGCCGCAGGACGAAGGCGTTCTGGGCGCCGATGGCAACGATCAAGGAGAGGCCGGTGCCGAATCCGGCGACCGCGGCGGTCAGGGCGTGGTTCATGCGGTCGACGCTAGGCAAGGGCCGATCACAAGTACAGCTAAAGATTTTTACGTATCATTAGCGGTTGTGATGACAGATCTGCCTTTGGAGCAGGTGCGGACACTGCTCTCCGTGATCGACGAGGGCACCTTCGACGCGGCGGCGACGGCGCTGCACGTGACGCCGTCGGCGGTCAGCCAACGGGTCAAGGCCCTCGAAGAGCGCACCGGCCGGGTGCTGTTGCAGCGCACCAAACCGGTGCGGCCCACGGAGTCCGGCGCGGTGCTGGTGCGGTTCGCCCGGCAACTCGCCCGGCTGGAGCGGGACGCGTGGGGCGAGCTGGGGCTGAGTGGCGCCGGTGAGCCGACGCGGGTGCCGGTCGCGGTGAACGCCGACTCGCTGGCGACCTGGTTCCTGCCGGCCCTGACCCGGGTGGCGGGGCTCTGCTTCGAGCTGCACCGGGAGGACGAGGACCACACGGCGGCCCTGCTGCGCCAGGGGCTGGTGATGGCGGCGGTGACCTCCTCGGCCGACCCGGTGCCCGGCTGCACGGTCCGGCCGCTCGGCCGGATGCGCTATCTGCCGGTGGCCGCACCGGAGTTCACCCGGACCCACCTGGACGGTCAGTCCCTGCCGGAGGCGCTCACCCGGGCTCCCGTCGTGGTCTTCGACCGCAAGGACGACTTCCAGGACGGCTTCGCCCGCCGGCTGGGCCGCGGGTCCGCCGGCCCGCTGCGGCACCACGTGCCCACCTCGGAGGGTTTCGTGCACGCGGTCGCCGCGGGGCTCGGCTGGGGCATGGTCCCGGAGGCCCAGGCCGGCCCGCTGCTCGACGAGGGACGGCTGGCCCTGCTCGCCCCCGGGGAGTGGATGGACGTCACGCTGTACTGGCAGCAGTGGAAGCTCGACTCCCCCGCGCTCGCGGCACTGGCCGACGCGATCACGACGACGGCGGCGCAGGCACTGCGCCGCTGACATCGGGCCCTCCGGACGGGCCACCGGTGGCCTTCGGCGCGGCACGGTGGCCGCGCAGCGGCGGGCGGCCGGCGCGCGATCCGTTCCGCCTCCCCGAACTCCCCTCCCCCGGTGCCCGATCAGTACGGGCGCCCCCCACCCGGACGCCAACGATCCCTGCTGCCCAGCCCGTTGACCACGCACAGCTCCCCGCCGGGCTGCCCGCACAAGTGACCGGCTCACGGTCGTCATCCGATTTCCCGCCGGTTGCGTCGTTTCACACCGTCCCGATCGGTCACCCGAACCCGAACAGCGTATTCGCAAGGACACGGACGACTTCGATCGGACTCCAGGAGACATCGATGGACAACTGGCGCGAACAAGCCGCGTGCCGTCACGAGGACCCCGATCTGTTCTTCCCCATCGGCACCACCGGCCCCGCACAGGTACAGGCCCAGCAGGCGAAGGCGGTGTGCGGGAGCTGCCCCGTCCGGGACCAGTGTCTCGACTGGGCGCTGGAGACGGGCCAGAGCATCGGCGTCTGGGGCGGTACCACCGAGCTGGAACGCCGCGCGCTGCGGCGCCGCGCGCGTTCCCGGCCGCGCTCCGGCTGACCCGGCGGCAGGGGGGCTCAGCGGCCACCGCGCCGCAGGGTCCCCCACTCCCGCTCCTGCCGGGCCACCTCCGCCTTGGCCGCGTCGATCACCCCGTCGGCGATCCAGCACAGCGGCTCGACGTCGGCCACCAGCGGCTCGTTGTCGGGGCCCCGGCCCGTCTCCCGGCCCTTGAGGACCCAGGGACGGACGCCGGGGCCCTTGTCGTGCGGCAGGTGCGCGTAGTCGTACAGCCGGCGCGCCACCCACAGTTCGACGGACCGGTCCTCCCACCAGTCCTCGACGTCGAGCGGGTTGGCGGACAGGCCGGGCATGGGCACGCCGGTGAGTTCGTCGGTGCTGGACACGTCGTCGAGATCGGTGCCGGGCCCCTTGGACCAGCGCACGTACAGGCCCTGGTGCCGTGACACCAGGCGGGCCGCTTCGGCGAGCGTGGACACGACCGGCAGGTCCTCCACTGCGCTCATGGCTTGACCTCCCTCGACTGTGCTGCGCGACCGGAGTACCCCCGGCGCGCGCCGGGAATCGGACCGAGCACCTCCGGTCTCAGGGTTCCTCGTGCGGCTGCCGGCCGGCCGGCAGCCGCAGGGTGAGGACCGCGCCCTCGCCGGGCTCGCTCGCGGCCTCGGCCCTACCGCCGTGTGCCGCGACCAGGTGGCGGACGATCGGCAGGCCGAGGCCGCTGCCGCCGGTACGGCGGCTGCGGGACTTCTCCGCGCGCCAGAACCGGTCGAAGACGTGCGGCAGGTCCTCGGGCGCGATGCCCGAACCGGTGTCGGTGACGGTGAGAACCACGTCGTTCCCCTCCTGGCGTGCGGCGAGCGTGACGGTGCCGCCGGCCGGGGTGTGCCGCAGCGCGTTGGAGACCAGGTTCCCGAGGGCCTGCCGCATCCGCACCGGATCCGCGTCCAGCCAGGCGGCCGGGTCGGCCTCGAGCCCCATGGCGACCCCGGCGGCGTCGGCGGCGACGCGGTGGGCCGCGGCCACCTGCTCGAGCAGGTCGCCGGCCCGCAGCGGTTCGCGGTGCAGGCGCAGGGTTCCGGCGTCGACCGCGGCCAGATCCTGCAGGTCGTCGATGATGCGCTGGAGGACGAGCGCCTCCTCGTGCAGCGAGTCCAGCAGCGCCGGGTCGGGGTCGACGACACCGTCCCGGACGACCTCCAGCCAGCCGCGGATGTTGGTCAGCGGGCTGCGCAGCTCGTGCGCGATGTCGCTGACCATCGCCTTGCGCTGGGCCTCCAGGCGTTCACGGCGCTCGGTCAGGTCGTTGAAGGCCTCCGCGAGGATGCCGGTCTCGTCCCGCGTGGTCACCGGGACCCGGACATGCAGCTCGGGCGAGGCCCCCGCGGCCTCGGTCAGCGCGCGCAGGGGCCGGACCAGCCGGACGGCGACCACGGCGGTCACGGCGACGGTGACGGCGAGGACCAGGCCCGCCGTGCCGACCACCTTGGCCTTGTTGGCCGCGGACATGTCGAAGCGGGAGGGATTCCGGTCGCCGATGCCGAGGAACAGGTCGGCGACGGGTGCGACGTAGGGCTCCAGCTGGGTTCGGCGGGCGCCGAGGACGCATCGTGCCGTCCGCGCGGTCATGTCCTTGCCCAGCCTGGCGTACTTCGCGGCCAGGTAACCACCACCGAAGGGATTGTTTCCGGTGGGGTCGAAGAGGAGGGACATCGGTCCGCCGAGGTCCACACCCGCGTGCTTCAGGCAGGGGCGGGCCAGCCCGGAAAGGCCGTCCAGGGCCTTCTGCTCCGTCGGAGTGGGGGTGTACAGCTGCCCGTCCGCGCACTGTTCCGCTGCGTACGAGGTGTCCGAGCCGTCCGACGCGCCGAGCACGGGGCGTCCACTCGGGGTGCGGACCACCGTGGCGTCGATGCCGAACCGCTCGTAGCACTGCCGGCGCTTGGCTGCCAGCGCGTCCAGCTTGACGCGCTCCCCGGCCGTGACCCGGTACGGGCCCACCACCCGGGGGTCGATGCCGCTGAGCTGGGCTCCGGTCTCGGTATAGGTGTCGGTGCGCAAGGGATCGACGGCGGCGGCGGGCCCGGGCGGCAGCGGGGTGCCGCGCGGCGCGGAGTCGGCGATCAGGCTCCGGTCGACGGTGGTGAGGGCGATGCGCCGCCCGGTCCTGGCGGACAGGTCACGGACGGTCCGCTGGACGCCCGCCCAGTCGGAGTGGGTGGCGGCGTACCCGCTGAGCTGGGCGAGGATGCGGTTGTCGGCGGCCAGGTCCTGGCCCTGCTCCTCCTTCAGCGCACTGGTGGTGGTGGTCACCGCGAGCCAGGCGGTGGCGGCCACCGAGCAGACGGCGATCAGCGCGGAGACGAACAGCAGACGGACGAGGAGCCGCTTGCGCAACGGGATCCGGCGCTTGGACACCCGGCCCTCCGGTGACCGGTTCTTCGGCGCCCGGCCCCCCGACGCCCGCTCCTCCAGTGACCGGTTCTTCGGCGCCCGTCCCTCCGACGCCCGCTCCTCCGGTGACCCGTTCTTCGGCGCCCGTCCCTCCGGCGCCCGGCCCTCCCGCGCCCAGCCCTCCCGCGCCCGACCCTCCGACGACCGCTCCTCCCGCGACCCTCCCTCCGGCGACTGGCCCTCCCGCAACCGTCGCTCCGGCGCCCAGCCCTCCCGCGCCCGACCCTCCGACGACCGGCTCCCCCGCGCCCAGCCCTCCCGCGCCCGACCCTCCGACGACCGGCTCCCCCGCGCCCAGCCCTCCCGCGCCCGACCCTCCGACGACCGCTCCTCCCGCGACCCTCCCTCCGACGACCGCTCCTCCCGCGCCCTGTCCTCCGACGCCCGGCCCTCCCGCGACCGTCGCTCCAGTGACCGGTCCTCCGGCGGCTGGCCCTCCGATGACCGGCCCCCCGGCGGTCGGCGCCTCACGGCCGCGTGCCGCTCAGCTTGTAGCCGACGCCGAAGACGGTCAGCAGCCGGGCCGGCCGGCGCGGGTCGGCCTCGATCTTGCGGCGCAGGTTCATGATGTGCACGTCGACGGCCCGCTCGGTGGAGGCCCGGTCGAAGCCGCGCGTGCACTGCAGCAGTTGGCGCCGCGTGAAGACCCGGTCCGGCTCCCCGGCCATGGCCAGCAGGATCTGGAACTCGGCCGGTGTGCACTCCACCGGCACGCCGTCGCGGCGCACCTCGTGCCGCACCGGGTCCACGCTGATCCCGGCGGCCTGTACGACGGGATCGTCGTCCCGGGCGCCGACGCTCCGCCCGCCGCGCCTGAGGACCGTGCGGATGCGGGCCATCAGCTCGCGTGGGCTGTACGGCTTGATCATGTAGTCGTCGGCGCCCAGTTCCAGGCCGAGCAGGACGTCGTCCTCGGCGGAGCGGGCGGTGAGCATCACCACGGGGACGTCCGGGGCGACGCCGCTGCGCAACGCCCGGCACACGCCGAAGCCGTCGACGACCGGCAGCATCAGGTCCAGGACGACCAGGTCGGGCCGCAGCCGGCGGGCCGCGTCGAGCGCGGCCGCACCGTCGTGCACCACCGTGGCGGTGTGTCCCTCGGCCAGCAGGGAGCGGCGGATCAGTTCGGCCTGCTTCTCGTCGTCCTCGGCGACCAGTACATGTGCGCACACGAGTTCGGATCCTAGGCCGTTCAGTCGGCGAGCCAGCCGGCGTACCCCATGATGACGACGGGGTGCCGGCCCGGGTCGAGGGTGTGCAGCAGGTCCTTCATGTGGGCCTTGGCGACGCTCACGCAGCCGTGCGTGGGCCCGCCGTGGTCGACGTGCAGCCAGACTCCCCCGCCCCGGCCCAGGCCGAGCGGCCGGGTCCAGTCGAGGGGCGAGGTGCCGGGCCTGCGGTTGTAGTCGATGGCGATGACGTAGTCGAAGGACCCCTCGAGCGGTTCGCCCTCGAATCCGGTGCCGGGCGAGTGGAAAGCGCCGGAGTGGTGGTACGGCAGCTTGCTGCCGGGGTCCGGGAGCAGGCCTCCGGCGTCGGAGAGGGTGTGAACGCCGAGCGGGGAGCGCAGGTCGCCGGACATGTGGTGGGCGCTCCAGCCACGCAGCGCGTTGTGGGCGGGCCAGGCGGGACCCGCCTGCCAGCCGGTGGCGGCGCGCTCGTGCAGGACGACCGTGCAGAACGGGGAGTTCCTCCCCCGCCCGGTGACGACGACGGCCTGCCCGCAGCGCTCCGCAATCGCCGCCGACCGCTTCGGCCCGAGGCCGGGTATG
Source organism: Streptomyces sp. NPDC045022 (assembly GCF_056432605.1). Classification (NCBI taxonomy): domain Bacteria; kingdom Bacillati; phylum Actinomycetota; class Actinomycetes; order Kitasatosporales; family Streptomycetaceae; genus Streptomyces; species Streptomyces sp. NPDC045022. The sequence continues at coordinate 47,237 of NZ_JBWKIR010000033.1, read as the reverse complement.
CCGGGCGGTGCCTGCTCCGCCTCGATCTCGGGGGTGGGGGTGGCCGTGGGCACCGGGCGGTCGGCCGGTACCCGGCGCTCGGTCGCCTCGGCTCCGCCGCCGCAGCCGGTGAGCAGCAGCGGGGAGGCGAGGAGTCCGACAACGGTTCTGCGTTGGATCATGCGTCGACCCTGGCCGACAGTTGTTTGGAACCGGTCAGGGTTCAGGCGCTGTTCGGCTTGCCCTTCGCGTACAGCCAGGTGCGGAACAACCCGCCCAGCCGCTTCCCCGACTTCTGCTCGGCCAGCCTCACGAACTGTGCCGTCGTCCCGTGCCCGCCGCGGTGCTCGGCCGCCCAGGCGCGCAGGATCCGGAAGAAGTCCTTGTCGCCGACGGTCTTGCGCAGCTCGTGCAGGGTCATGGCGCCGCGCGCGTAGACGGGCGTGCCGAAGATGTTCTCGCCGCTGCCCGGGTCGCCGGGCGGGTAGGCCCACAACGCGTCGCCGGCCGGGCGGGCGTAGAGGGCGTCGAAGGTCTTCTGGGCGCTGTCGCCGCCGTGCTGCTCGGCGTAGAGCCACTCGGCGTAGCTGGCGAAGCCCTCGTTGAGCCAGATGTCCTTCCACGCGGTCAGCGAGACCGAATCGCCGAACCACTGGTGGGCGTTCTCGTGCACCAGGGTGCTCAGGTCCGGCGCGGAGTCGTAGACCGGCCGGGTCTGGGTCTCCAGGGCGTAGCCGACGCTCGGGGCGTGATCGACGATCGAGCCGGCGGCCCGGAACGGGTACGGTCCGAACAGCGCGCTCTCCCAGGCGAGGACGGAGGGCAGCTTCTTCAGCACCGGCGCGGCGGCGCGGGCCTCCCGCGCGTCGACGGCGTTGTAGACCTGGATGCCGTCGCGGGTGGTGTACCGCTCCACCGCGAACTTGCCGATCGTGGCGGTGGCCAGATAGGCGGCCATGGGCTGCGTCTCACGCCAGTGGAAGGTGGTGCGCCCGTGCGCGGTGTGCTGTCCGAGCGGCACGCCGTTGGCGACGGCGGTGAGCCCTTTCGGCACGGTGATGGTGAAGTCGTACGACGACTTGTCCCTGGGGTGGCTGTTCGCCGGAAACCAGGTCATCGCGCCCTGCGGCTCCCCCGCGACGAAGGCGCCGTCGTCGGTGGGGATCCAGCCGTCCGCCGAGCCGTCGGGGTCGGTGACCGGTTTCGGGGTGCCGCTGTAGGCGACGGTGACGCGGAACTGCCGGCCCGTGCGCAGGGCATGGCGGGGAGTGACGACGAGTTCCTGGCCGTCGCGCCGGAAGGCGGCCGTGCCGCGGTCGACGGTGACCGAGGTGACCTTCAGGCCCTTGAGGTCGAGGTCGAAGCGGGTGAGCCGCTGGGTGGCGCGGGCGGTGAGGACGGCCTTGCCGTCGAGGTGACGGCCGGCAGTGTCGTAACGGAGCGTCAGGTCGTAGTGGGCGACGTGATAGCCGCCGTTGCCGCTGAGCGGGAAGTAGGGGTCGCCGGCGCCGGACGCGCCGGTGGTGCCCGCCGCCGCGGGTCCCGCGGCGGCCAGGAGTGCCGCCACGGCGACGGGCACGGTGGCGAGGACCGCCTCGCGGCGGAGGACGGCGGTGCGGCGACGTGCGGGCTGTGTGCGGGATGGCGTCACAGGCGCTCCTCAGGGGGCCGGCTGATGATCGACTGGCCGACAGACTAAGGGCGGCGGGGGCCCGGCTTCCCCCTTGTTCAGGTCAAGTCACGCCGCGTCGCCGCCCGGTGGGCCGGGCCGGTCGACGTAGGCTCGCGGAACCGTCCGCGACCCGAGAGGGGCCCGACCGTGAGCGTGCGCGTGCGCCGGATCTACGAACCGCCCGAGCCCGACGACGGCCTGCGCGTCCTGGTGGACCGGCTGTGGCCGCGCGGCCTCGCCAAGGACGCGGCGCACGTGGACGAGTGGCCCAAGGGAGTCACGCCCTCGACCGAGCTGCGCAAGTGGTATCACGGCGGGGAGGGCTCCTACGAGGAGTTCCGCCGCCGCTACGAGGCGGAACTCGACGTCCCGGAGGCCGCCGAACTGCTCGACGGCCTCCGCAAGTCGGCCCGCAAAGGACGGGTGACGCTGTTGACGGCGTCCAAGCACCCGGAGGAGAGCCACGCGCAGGTACTGGCGGAACTGCTGAACGCCTGAGGCCGGCCGCCCGGCAAGCGCGGAGGCGGGTGGAACCGCTGAACGGCTGAGGCCCGCTTGCCGGGCAAGCGCGGAGGCGGGTGGAGCCGCAGCAGGGCCGGCGTCCGGCACCCGCCGCGTACAGATGCCGGTCCGCCGCCGCGCACGGATGAACCGCTGACGCGGAGGGCGGTGGACCGCTCTGGGGCTGCGGTCAGCCCGTCCGGCGGGCCGCGTGGCGGCCCGCGGCTCGTCCGGAGAACAGGCAGCCGCCGAGGAAGGTGCCCTCCAGGGCGTTGTAGCCATGGACACCGCCACCGCCGAAGCCGGCCACCTCGCCCGCCGCGTACAGCCCCTCGATCGGCGAGCCGTCCGTGCCGAGGGCGCGGGAGTCGAGGTCGGTCTGGATGCCGCCGAGGGTCTTGCGGGTCAGTACGTGCAGCCGCACCCCGATCAGCGGGCCTGCCGCCGGGTCCAGGATGCGGTGCGGGCCGGCCACCCGGCCGAGGCGGTCGCCGATGTAGCGGCGGGCGTTACGGATGCCCTGGACCTGGGAGTCCTTGCTGTACGGGTTGGCGATCTGCAGGTCGCGGGCCTCGATCTGGCGGCGCACCTCGGCCGCGTCGAGCAGCGGCTTGCCGGTCAGGCCGTTCATCTTCTGGACCAGCTGCTCCAGGGTGTTCGCGGTGACGAAGTCCGCGCCGTTGTCGAGGAAGGCCTGCACCGGTGCGGGGGCGCCCTTGCCGAGCAGCCGGTCGCGCAGCACGGCCTTGCGGTCCTTGGCGGTGATGTCGGGGTTCTGCTCGGAGCCGGAGAGCGCGAACTCCTTCTCGATGATCTTCCGGGTGAGGACGAACCAGGAGTGGTCGTACCCGGCGATGTCCTCCGTGGTCCGCAGGTACTTGAGGGTGTTCAGGGTGTCGTAGCCGGGCAGGCAGGGATCGGGCAGGCGACGGCCGAGCGCGTCGAGCCAGATGGAGGACGGGCCGGGCAGGATGCGGATGCCGTGGCCGGGCCAGACGGGGTTCCAGTTCTGCAGGCCCTCGGTGTAGTGCCACATCCGGTCCCGGTTGACCAGCCGGACACCCGCCTCGGCACTGATGTCGAGCATGCGGCCGTCGACGTAGGCGGGGACGCCGGTGACCATCTCGGCGGGAGGTGTGCCCAGCCGCTCGGGCCAGTAGCGGCGGACGATGTCGTGGTCGGCGCCGATGCCGCCGGTCGTGACGATCACGGCCTGGGCGGTGAGTTCGAAGTCACCGGTCCGGTCGCGGTTGGAGGCGACACCGCGCGGTGAGTCGTCGGCGGCGAGGACGGTGCCGCGCACCCCGCGTGCCGTGCCGTCCTCGATGATCAGCTCGTCCACCTGGTGGCGGTGGTGGAAGGTGAGCAGTCCGTCCCGGGCGGCCTGCCGGGCGTACCCGACGAAGGGTTCGACGACTCCGGTGCCGGTACCCCAGGCGATGTGGAAGCGGGGTACGGAGTTGCCGTGCCCGTCCGCCCTCAGGTCGCCGCGCTCGGCCCAGCCGACGGTCGGCAGCAGCTCGATGCCGTGCCCCTGGAGCCAGGACCGCTTCTCGCCGGCCGCGAACTCGACGTAGGCGCGGGCCCAGCGCACCGCCCAGGAGTCCTCGTCCGCCGGCCGGTCGAACTGGGCGCTGCCACGCCAGTCGCTCCAGGCGAGGGCGAAGGAGTCCTTGATGCCGAGCCGGCGCTGTTCCGGGGAGTCGACGAGGAAGAGCCCGCCGAAGGACCAGAACGCCTGGCCACCGAGGTTGGCCGCGTTCTCCTGGTCGACCAGGGCCACCCTGCGGCCCCGGCTGGTGAGTTCGTGCGCCGCGACCAGGCCGGCGAGACCCGCTCCGACGACGATGACATCCGCGTCCATGGCGACTGTGTCCTTCCTGACGGTGCTCATAGCCGGGCCGTGCCGGTGTTCGTACGGAGGTGCCGGCTGCCGTCGGTCAGCAGCGCGGTGAGCAGCTGCTTGAGCCAGCCCCGGGCGGCGTCGACGTCCTTGTCCAGCAGCAGTTGGGTGGTGACCCCGTCGTACGCGGCGACCACGGCGTGCGCTGCGCCGTCGACGTCACCGAGCACGGCGGGCAGTTCGGTGTGGCCCCGGGCCCGGAAGAGCCGGTCGGCGACGGCCTCGCGGAGCCGGGCACGGTGGTCGAGGAGGGCCCGGGCGACGGCCGGGTCGCGGGCCGCGTGCACCAGGAAGTCGGTCTTCACCAGCAGCCAGTCCACGTCGAGCAGCAGCACCTCGGTGACCCGGTCCACGGAGGCGGGCACGTCGAGGTCGGGGCCCTCCTGGCCGAGCGCGTCGGCCACCTGGGAGGCGATGAGATCGGCGCGCTCCTGGTAGAGCGCGAAGAACAGCTCGTCCAGGGTCGCGAAGTTCGAGTAGAAGGCACCCCGGCTGAACCCGGCCGCCTCACAGACCTCCTCGATGGAGACCCGCCCGAAGCCCTTGGCCGCGAACACCTCGAAGGCGGCGTCGAGCAGCCTGGCCCGGGTGCGGACCCGGCGCCGGGTGACGCGCTTGGGTGTCTCCTCCATCGGTACCGCCTTCCCGTTCGATACGCGAATGTATCCGATACACCAATGTATCGAACAGACCTGATCCGCCCCGATGATCAATGGGAACGCATTTTCGATTAGGGGTACGCTGGGCTCATGGCCACGCACCTCCAGGGCTCCCTGTTCGACCAGACCGACGAGCTGCGGCTCGGCCCCCTGGACCGGCTGCGCCGCACCGAGCTGGGCTCCGGCGCCTGGATCGACGTGCTGCCGGGCTGGCTGAGCGGCGCCGACGCGCTGTTCGAGAAGCTCGCGGCGGAAGTCCCGTGGCGGGCGGAGCAACGGAAGATGTACGACAACGTGGTGGCCGTACCCCGCCTGCTCGCCTTCTACAAGGCGCACGACCCACTGCCCGACCCGGTGCTGGACGAAGCCCGCACCGTGCTGTCCCGCCACTACGCCGGGGAGCTGGGCGAACCGTTCACCACGGCCGGGCTGTGCTTCTACCGGGACGGCCGGGACAGTGTGGCCTGGCACGGGGACCGGATCGGGCGCGGCGCCCGCGAGGACACCATGGTCGCGATCCTCTCCGTCGGCGCACCCCGTGACCTGCTGCTGCGCCCGGCCGGTGGGGGCGGCACGACGGTACGGCGACCGCTGGGCCATGGCGACCTCATCGTGATGGGCGGCTCCTGCCAGCGCACCTGGGAACACTGCGTCCCCAAGACCACCCGCGCCACGGGCCCCCGCATCAGCATCCAGTTCCGGCCGCAGGGAGTGCACTGACGCGTCCGGCCACCCTCTTGCGCGGGGGACCGCCGCATCTGGTTGGCTGTCCTCGACGATCAGCCGTTCAGGGGCCCGGGGAGATCATGACCGCGGACGTACGCCAAGTCGCCGAAGGCACCTATCTGGTGCACGGCCACCACACCAACTGGGTCATCCTCAAGGACGGTGACGCCGTCACCCTGGTGGACACCGGATACCCCGGGGACCGGCAGGGGCTGCTCGAGTCCCTCGCGGCGGTGGGCAGTTCCCCCGGGGCCGTCGCCGCCGTGCTGATCACCCACGCGCACAACGACCACCTGGGCTCGGCCGAGTACCTGCGCGCCACCCACGGCACGCCGGTGTATCTCCACCCGGCCGAAGTCCCGCACGCCCGCCGGGAGTTCCTGCAGCAGGCCACCATCGCCGACGTGGTGCGCAACGCCTGGCGGCCGGGCGTGCTGCCCTGGGCGGTGCACGTGATCCGGGTGGGCGGCACCGAGAACCATCCCGTGACCGCGCCCGAGCCGTTCCCCGGCGAGGGGCCGCTCGACCTGCCGGGCCGGCCCGTCCCCGTGCACACTCCCGGGCACACGGACGGCCACTGCGTCTTCCACCTGCCCGAGGCGGGGATCGTGATCTCCGGTGACGCCCTGGTCAGCGGGCACGCGACCGCGCGGACCAAGGGCCCCCAGGTGCTGCTCGACTTCTTCCACCACGATCGCGCGCGGACGCTCGCCTCCCTGGAGGTGATCGGCGCACTCGACGGCGACACCCTGCTGCCCGGACACGGGCCGGTCCATCGGGGGCCGGTGCGCGCGGCGGCCGAGCAGGCCCGGGAACGCGCTGCCTAGAACACCCGCGCGGGGCCTTAAGGTTCCTGTCATGGCCTTGCAGATCAACGCCACGAATCCTGAGCATCCCGCGCTCCTGCTCGCCCTGCCCTGGGACGTGCCCCTGGAGGAGTGGCCCGAGGAGTACCTCGTGCCGCTCCCCCGCGGCATCTCCCGGCACGTCGTCCGCTACGCGCACGCCGGTGACGAGGTGATCGCCGTCAAGGAACTGGCCGAACGGCCCGCACTGCGCGAGTACGGGCTGCTGCGCGACCTGGACCGGCTCGGCATCCCCGCCGTCGACCCGCTCGCCGTGGTCACCGGCCGCACCGACGGCTCGGGTGCCCCGCTGGAGCCGGTGCTGATCACCCGGCATCTGCGGGGCTCGATGCCGTACCGGTCGATGTTCGAGACGACCATGCGCCCGGCGACCATGCACCGGCTGATGGACGCGCTCGCCGTGCTGCTGGTCCGGCTGCACCTGGCCGGGTTCGCCTGGGGCGACTGCTCGCTCTCCAACACCCTCTTCCGGCGGGACGCCGGCGCGTACGCCGCCTACCTGGTCGACGCCGAGACCGGCGACCTGCATCCCCGGCTGAGCCCCGGCCAGCGGGAGTACGACCTCGAGCTGGCCCGCGTGAACATCAGCGGCGAGCTGCTGGACCTGGAGGCGTCGGGCGCCCTGCACCCGTCCGTCGACCCGGTCGAGTTCGGCCATGAGATCTGCACCCGCTACAACGGGCTGTGGCAGGAGCTGACCCGCACCTCGGTGTACCCGGCGGGCAAGTACCACTACATCGAGCGCCGGATCCGCCGTCTCAACGAACTGGGCTTCGACGTGGCCGAGATGCAGATCGAGCACTCCGCCAACGGCGACACGGTCACCTTCGTGCCCAAGGTCGTCGACGCCGGCCACCACCAGCGGCAGCTGCTGCGGCTGACCGGCCTCGACGCCGAGGAGAACCAGGCCCGGCGGCTGCTGAGCGACCTGGAGAGCTGGATGGCCACCCAGGACGACTACGCTCCGGGCGATCCTCCCCCAAGCTCTCGGCTTCGCTCGAGCAGGGGGGACCCCCATGCCGCCCGCCCCGAGGTGCTGGCCCACCGCTGGGTGCGGGACGTGTTCCGGCCCACCGTGCGGGCGGTCCCGCTGGAACTGCGCGGCTCCATGGACCCGGCGGAGATCTACCACGAACTCCTGGAACACCGCTGGTACCTGTCCGAGCGCGCCCAGCAGGACATGGGCCTCGACACCGCCGTCACGGACTACATCGAGAACGTCCTGCCCAGGGCCCGCACCACGCTGGAGCCCAGCACCCCGGAGTAGGTCACTCGTGCGGGACCACGGCCACCGGGCAGTCGGCGTGGTGCAGCACCCCGTGCGCGACCGAGCCGATCCGGGAGCCGACGGCCGTACGGTGCGCCCGGCGCCCGACGACCATCAGCTGCGCGTGTCCGGCCACCGACAGCAGCACCTGGCCGGCGCTGCCCATCTCGATGTGCTCGGCCACGGGCACCTCGGGGAACCGCTCCCGCCACGGCTGCAGCGCCTCGGCCAGGGCCTGCTTCTCGTACGGCTCGAGACCGCCCGCGTCGTCCAGGAGCTTGAGCGAGCCGGGGCTGTAGGCGAAGACCGGCGGCAGGGTCCACGCCCGTACCGCGCGGACGGTCGCGCCGCGGGACGCCGCCGTCTCGAACGCGAACCGCAGCGCGGCGGCGCTGTCCTCGGGACCACCGTGCTGGCCGACCACCACCTCCCGGCCGGCGGCCTCCGCCGTCGGCCGGTCGCCGGCGCGGACCAGGACCACGGGCCGGGAAGCCTCCGCGATCACCTGCTGGCCGACCGAGCCCAGCAGGAACCCGACGACCGGACCGTGCCCGCGGGAGCCCAGCACCAGCATCTCGGCCTCCGCCGCCACACCGGCCAGCGCGTGCGCGGCCCCGCCCTCGACCACGTCGAATGTCGCCTCGAGCCCCGGATGCCGCTCGGAGACGGTACGCACGGCCTGCGCCACGCCATCCGAGACCCATCGGTGCTGGGTGCCCCGGTCGGCCGCGGCGAGCGCCTCGGCGTAGCGCCACGCGTGCACCACGCGCAGGGGCAGGCCCCGGCGTACGGCCTCCCGGGCCGCCCAGTCCAGCGCGGCCAGGCTCTCCTGCGTACCGTCCACCCCTGCCGTGATCGGGCGTGTCATGCGTGGGCCTCCTCGTCGTCGCCGCGCTCTCGCGGTGCTGGTGCCCCCTGTCGGGCACCGTCGCGCACCGCCACGATGATCTCGCACGGCCCCGGGGTCCACTGCAGGCGCTGACCACGCTGCCTCCATGACCCCGGACGTCGGGCGGGGCGCACAGTCGTGGGTGGTGCCGGCGGACCCGCAGGGCAACGAGTTCCGCGGCCCGGGGAGCGCCGTGGCCGATCGCGGCCCCGGCCGTGCGGTCGGTGCGTCTGATCATGGCCCCGCCGTACACCGGAGCGATCCCGGGCGATCGAACATACGATGGGCTTCGAACCGGTGCGGTGGTCCCCGCGACACCGAGCCGGGTGATCCAACGCTCGGGGTGGGAGACGTATGGCACAGGCCGCCGACGCAGCGCGGACCGTCATCCTGACCGTGGACGACGACCCGGGGGTCTCCCGTGCCGTCGCCCGCGATCTCAGGCGGCGCTACGGCGAGTCCTACCGGATCGTACGCGCGGAGTCCGGCGAGTCCGCGCTGGAGGCGCTGCGCGAGCTGAAGCTGCGCGGCGACCTGGTGGCGGTGATCCTGGCCGACTACCGCATGCCGCAGATGAACGGGATCGAGTTCCTGGAGCAGGCGCTCGACGTCTATCCGGGGGCGCGCCGGGTGCTGCTGACCGCGTACGCGGACACCAACGCGGCGATCGACGCGATCAACGTGGTCGACCTGGACCACTACCTGCTCAAGCCCTGGGATCCGCCGGAGGAGAAGCTCTATCCGGTGCTGGACGATCTCCTGGATGCCTGGCGCAGCAGCGCCTACAGGCCCGTGCCCAGTACCAAGGTCGTGGGGCACCGCTGGTCGGCGCGCTCCTCGGACGTGCGGGAGTTCCTGGCCCGCAACCAGGTGCCCTACCGCTGGTACTCGGTGGAGGAGCCGGAGGGGCAGCGGCTGCTGGCGGCCGCCGGGCAGGACGGGCAGCGGCTGCCGCTGGTGATCACCCCGGACGGCACCGCCCTGGTCCAGCCCGAGGCGCCGGAACTGGCGGCGCGCGTGGGACTGGCGACGACACCGACGGCCGACTTCTACGACCTCGTCGTCATCGGCGGCGGTCCGGCCGGGCTCGGGGCCGCCGTGTACGGGGCCTCGGAGGGGCTGCGCACCGTGCTGGTGGAGCGGTCGGCGACCGGTGGGCAGGCCGGGCAGAGTTCCCGGATCGAGAACTACCTCGGTTTCCCCGACGGTGTCTCCGGCGCCCAGCTCACCGACCGGGCGCGGCGGCAGGCCACCAAGTTCGGCGCGGAGATACTCTCCGCGCGCGAGGTGACGGGCCTGGAGGTCAACGGCGGCGCACGCGTCGTACGGTTCGCGGACGGCTCGGTGATCGCCGCGCACAGCGTGATCCTCGCGACCGGCGTGCAGTACCGGCAGCTGGACGCGGCGGGCTGCACCGACCTCACCGGGTGCGGGGTGTTCTACGGCTCGGCGCTGACCGAGGCGAGTGCCTGCCTGGGGCAGGACATCTACATCGTCGGCGGCGCCAACTCGGCGGGCCAGGCCGCGATGTACCTGTCCCGGGGCGCGAAGTCGGTGACGCTTCTGGTGCGCGGCACGGACCTGTCGGCGTCCATGTCGTACTACCTGATCCAGCAGATCGACGAGGCGCCGAACATCTCGGTGCGCTCCCACACGGTCGTGGACGCGGCCCACGGCTCGGACCACCTGGAGCAGCTGACGCTGCGTCACACGGTGACCGGGGAGACCGAACAGGTCGACGCCCAGTGGATGTTCGTGTTCATCGGTGCCGCCCCGCTGACGGACTGGCTGGACGACACGGTGCTGCGCGACGAGCGCGGGTTCATCCTGGCCGGACCGGATCTGACCGCCGACGGGCGGCCGCCGGCCGGCTGGGAGCTGGACCGGCCGCCGTACCACCTGGAGACCAGCATTCCCGGCGTGTTCGTGGCGGGCGACGCGCGCGCCGAGTCCGCCAAGCGCGTCGCGTCCGCCGTCGGAGAGGGAGCCATGGCCGTGATGCTCGTCCACCGGTATCTGGAGCAGTCATGAGCGGGCAGGTGATGCCGTGCAGCCCACAGGAGGTCCGCTCGCTGTTCCTCTTCGAGAAGCTGAGCCCTGAGCAGTTGGGGCGGCTGTGCAGCGAGGGGCGGGTGGAGCTGTTCCAGCCCGGACCGGTGTACACCGAGGGCGACCCCGCCACCTGCTTCTTCGTGATGATCGAGGGCACGGTCGTGCTCTCCCGCCGGGTCGGCGGGGACGACGTGGAGGTCACCCGGACCTCGCAGCCCGGGGTGTACGCGGGCTCTATGCAGGCGTACCTCGGCGACCGGGTGCGTCAGGTGTACAACAACTCCATGCGGGTCACCGAGCCGACCCGCTTCTTCGTGCTGCCCGCCGACCTGTTCGCGGACGTCATGCGCGAGTGGTTCCCGATGGCCGTGCACCTGCTGGAGGGCCTGTTCTTCGGTTCGAAGAACACCCAGGCCGCGATCGGGCAGCGGGAGCGGCTGCTCGCGCTCGGCTCGCTGTCGGCCGGGCTCACCCACGAGCTGAACAACCCGGCGGCCGCGGCGGTCCGGGCCACCGCCACCTTGCGGGAACGGGTCGCGAAGATGCGGCACAAGCTCGCCGTGATCGCCGAAGGGCCCTTCTCCCGCGACGCGCTGGCGAACCTGATCGAGATCCAGGAGCGCACCGCCGAGCGGGTCGCGAAGGCCCCGGTGCTCAGCCCGCTGGAGGCGTCCGACCGGGAGGACCTGCTCACCGACTGGCTGGAGGACCACGGCATCGGCCACGGCTGGCAGCTCTCCCCCACCTTCGTGCAGGCAGGCCTCGACGTCGACTGGCTGGAGCAGGTCGCCGCGGCCGTGGACGACGAGATCCTGCCCGGCGCGGTCGGCTGGCTCAACTACACCGTCGAGACCGAGCTGTTGCTGAACGAGATCGAGGACTCCACCACCCGCATCTCGCACCTCGTCGACGCGGCCAAGCAGTACTCGCAGCTCGACCGGGCCCCGTTCCGGGTGGTGGACGTGCACGAACTCCTCGACAGCACCCTGCTGATGCTGTCCGGCAAGAGGGGCCCCGGCATCGAGGTCGTCAAGGAGTACGACCGGACGATCCCGCCGGTGCCCGCCTACCCGGCGGAGCTGAACCAGGTGTGGACCAACCTCATCGACAACGCCGTCTCGGCCATCAACGGCGCCGGCGGCGAGGGCACGTTGACCGTGCGGACCGCGCTCGACCACGAGCAGGTGCTGGTGGAGTTCCGGGACACCGGGCCCGGCGTCCCGCCCGAGATCAAGGGCCGGATCTTCGACCCGTTCTTCACCACCAAACCGGTCGGTGAGGGCACCGGGCTCGGCCTGGACATCTCCTGGCGGATCGTCGTCAACAAGCATCACGGCACCCTGCGGGTCGAGTCGGTGCCCGGCGACACCCGCTTCCAGGTGCTGCTGCCCCTGACCACCGAGACGCCCGCCGAGGAAGCGGAGGACACCGTATGAGCACCGTCGACGGAATCGACCCGAGCGTGCCGCCGAGCGGCACCGGCTGCGTGGAGTGCGAGGAGGCGGGAGGCTGGTGGTTCCATCTGCGCCGCTGCGCGCAGTGCGGGCACATCGGCTGTTGCGACGACTCCCCCGCCAAGCACGCCACGGCCCACTACCGGTCGACGGGGCATCCGGTCATCCGGAGCTTCGAACCGGGCGAGGACTGGTTCTGGGACTACGCCACCGACGAGTTGTACGACTCCGGTCCCGAACTCGCTCCCCCGTCCGCCCATCCCGCGGACCAGCCGGCACCGGGCCCGGCGGGGCGGGTGCCGGCGAACTGGGCGCAGACGCTGGGCTGAGACGCGCGGTGCCCACAGACGCGCGGTGATGACATCGGCCAACCGCAGGTCAAGGACCCGCTGTCGGTGGCGCGTGTCAGGATGGGGGCGTGTCGCAGATCGCCTTCACCCCACCGCCGCTCATCGGCCGGGACCAGGAACTGGCCCGGCTGACGGGCCTGCTGGAGCGCGCCCGGGCCGGTGAGGCGCGGGCGGTGCTGGTCGCCGGGGACGCGGGAGTCGGCAAGACGCGCCTGCTCGACGAGGTCGCGGGGCGCGCCGTGCGGGCGGGGGCGACCGTGGTCACCGGGCACTGTGTGGACCTCGGGGACGTCGGACTGCCGTACCTGCCGTTCACCGAGATTCTCGGTGTGCTCGCCGCCGACGAGCGGTTCACGGCCGTGCTGGGCGCGCACCCGGCGGTGGACCGGCTGCTCGGCGCGGGCACGGACCCGGCGCGGGATCCCGACGGGCGGCTCAGGCTGTTCGAGGACGTCGCCGGGTTGCTGGCCGACCTGGCCGCCGTGACACCCCTGGTGCTCGTGCTGGAAGACCTGCACTGGGCCGACCAGTCCTCCCGGGATCTGCTGCGCTTCCTGCTCAGCCGGGGTGTGCTGCACCGGCCGGGTGGTGGCGCCCCGGACCGGCGGCTCGCCGTGCTCGCCTCCTACCGCGCCGATGATCTGCACCGCCGCCACCCGCTGCGCCCCCTGCTCGCCGAGCTGGTCCGGCTGCCGGCCGTGGAGCGCCTGGAGCTGCGGCCGCTGCCCGATCCCGAGGTCGCGCGCCTGGTGCGGGCCCTCGGGGCGGGCCCGCTGCCCGAGACCGTCGTACACGGCATCGTCGCCCGTGCGGAGGGCAACGCGTTCTACGCAGAGGAGTTGTTCGCGGCGGCCGGCGCGGACGCCGACGGTGTGCCCAGCGGGCTCGCCGACCTGCTGCTCATCCGGGTCGAGCAGGTGTCGGAGACGGCCCAGCAGGTGCTGCGGACCGCCGCCGTGGCCGGGCGCCGGGTGGAGCACGACCTGCTGCGCGAGGCGGCCGGGCTGCCCGAGGACGAGTTGGAGCGGGCGCTGCGGGAAGCCGTCGGACGGCAGCTGCTCGTCCCCGGGGACCGGGACACGTACGCCTTCCGGCACGCCCTCGCGCGCGAGGCGGTCTACGCCGACCTGCTGCCCGGTGAGCGGTCCCGGCTGCACGGAGCGTACGCCCGGCTGCTCGCCGCCCGGGGCCGGGCCCCGGAGACCGCCGCCGAGCGCGCCCATCACCACCGCGAGAGCCACGACCTGCCCGAGGCGTTCGCCGCCTGTCTGGAGGCCGCCGACCACGCCCGCCTGCTGGGTGCCCCCGCCGAGGAGCTGCGGCACCTGGAGACCGCCCTGGACCTGTGGCCGTCGGTGCCGGTGTCCGCCCGGCCCGCCGTCGAGGGGGGCCTGGACCGGGTGACCCTGACCCTGCGCGCCTCGGCCGCGGCCGCGCACGCCGGGGAGTCCCACCGCGCGGTCTCCCTGACCCGCGCGGCGCTCGCCGGGGTCGGCCAGGACACCGACTCCGAGCTGGCCGCCCGGGTCCGCTACACACTCGCCGGGAACCTGCTGATCGTGGACAACCTGACGGCGGCATACCGCTACAGCAGCGAGGCACTGGCCATGATCCCCGCCGAGCCGCCGTCGCGGACGTGGGTGTGGGCGGCGGCCACCCATGTCGCGACGGCCCGTCAGGTCGGCGAGGACGCGACCGCCCGGCGGGTCGCCCGGCAGGCGCTGCGGGTCGCCGAGGAGCTGGGAATGCCCGCGGCCCAGGCCGATCTGCTGATCTCCCTGGCGAACATCGAGGGCGGCGGCCGGAGAACCCCCGAGGGCCGGGAACGGCTGGAGCGGGCCCGGGAACTGGCCCGGGCCGCGGGGAACGGGCCGGTGGAGATGCGCGCGCTGTACCACCTGGGCGTGGCCGCGTTCGAGTCCGGCGAGCTCGCCCAGTGCCCGTCGTTGCTGGCCGACGGTCTCGACCGGGCCCGCCGGGCCGGGCTGCTGTCGTCTCCGTACCCGCTGGAGATGCGCTATCTCCAGCTGCTGGTGATGTACACGCTGGGCCGCTGGGACGAGTGCGTGCGCACCGCGTCCGACGCCTCCGCGGCGCTCCCGGCGGTGGGCGGAGGCTTCGCGATCAGCCCTGCCCTGTACGTGGCGGTGGCCCGCGGCGACGAGACGGCCGCCGACCGGGCCCGTGCCCTGCTGGAGGGTCCCTTCGACTGGATGAGCACGCTCGTCGCCGGCGTCGTCCTCACCGACGCCGCCGCGCAGCGGGGCGACGTGGAGCAGGCCGTCGAGCGCATGCGTGCGGCGATCACGGCCCTGGGGGACGGTACGACGCGCCGCCCGGCGGTCGCGGTCAGGCTCGCCGCGCTGTGTCTGGGCGCGATCGCCGACCGGTCCGCCGAGCCGCGCCGCGGCGGCGACGGGGACCGCAGCCGCTGGACGGACAGCGCGGCCGAGTTGGTGGAGCTGGCGCGGACCACGGCCGGACACGACGAGGAGGGCCGTGCGCAGGGCCCGGAGGGGCAGGCCTGGCTGGCCCGCGCCGAGGCGGAGTGGGCGACGGTCGGGTTCGGACCGGACCCGGTGGCCTGGGAGAAGGCGGTCGCCGCGTTCGCTTACGGCGACGCGTACGAGCAGGCGCGGTGCCGACTGCGGTACGCGCGGGCGCTGCTGGGGGCCGAGCGCCGAGCGGAAGCAGCGGAGCAGGCGCGGCTGGCCCGCGAGACGGCGGCCGGGCTGGGCGCGGCGCCGCTGCTGGCGCGGATCGACGCGCTGAGCAGGCGCGGGCGCCTCGCGGCCGCGCCCACGGGTGCGGACGGTGCGACGCCGCTCACCGCGCGCGAGCAGGACGTGCTGCGCCTCCTCGCACGCGGGCGCAGCAACCGGCAGATCGGCGAGGAGCTGGTCATCAGCGGCAAGACGGCCAGCGTGCACGTGTCCAACATCCTCGCCAAGCTGGGCGCCGCGAGCCGCACGGAGGCGGTGGCGATCGCCTACCGCCAGGGTCTGACAGCGCCGGAGCCGACGGGGTCGGGCTGACCCGGGCGGCGCGGCTTCAGCGAGTGCAGTCCAGGCTGCCCGGGGCGACGGCGTCGGCCATCGCCCGCATGCCCTTGTCGCCCGGGTGCAGATGGTCGCCGCCGTCGAAGAACGGCAGGATCCGCTCGGGGTCGTACGGGCTGCGCAGGGTGCGGTCGAAGTCGGTGACGGCGTCGAAGTCCCCGCTCGTGCGCAGGAACCGGTTGACCTGCCGGCGTACGGCTTCGGCGGCCGGGTCCCATTCGTACCAGCCCTTGAACGGTCCGACGGTGGCGGCGACCACGCATTTCCCGGCCGCGTGCGCCCGCCGCGCGATGTCCCGGTAACCGGCGATCAGGTCGGCAGCGGTGACGCCGGTGTGGGCCTTGATGTCGTTCAGGCCCTCGGAGAGGAACACGGTGCGCACTCCGGGCTGGGAGAGGACGTCCCGGTCCAGCCGGAGCAGGGCGCTCTGCCCGGCGCCGGCCGTGAGGAGCTTGTTGCCCGAGAGGCCCTCGTTGGCCACGCCCTTGACCGACGTCGCGCTGCCGGCGAGGCGCCGGGCGAGGTAGTCGGGCCAGCGGCGGTTCAGGTCGGTGGTGGACTGCCAGCCGTCGGTGATGGAGTCGCCGAGCGCGGCCACGGCACCCGGCCCCGGGCCGGCCGGTCGTACGGCGACGGCGTCGAGGTACCACCAGGCGCCGGTGGCCTGAGCCCAGTTGGCGCCGCTCTCCTCGGCGGTGTGGTCGCCCGGGCCGGTGTACGACGTCTGCATCGCCATCCAGTGGCCGGAGGCCGGGCCGGCCGCGTCCGGGGTGCGGAGGCTGACGACGAGATCGGAGCCGGCGGGGACCCTGCCGGGCAGCGGGTCGCTCCAGGCGACGGCGCCGGCCGGCACGGTGACCGTACGCGCTCCGCCGAAGGTCAGCCGCCGGTTGCTGCCGGGCCGCAGTGCCGCCCCCTGGGACCGCAGGCCGGCGTAGACACCGTCCAGGGTCAGTGGCCGGTCGCCGAAGGCGTTCGTGAAGCGCACCCGCAGGTCGCCGCCGCCGACGCTGGTGTGGATGATCAGCCGGTAGCCCTGGCCGGCCGTGCCCTCGCCCATGCGGTCGGCGCTTGCCGCCCAGGTGACGACACCGGCCACCCTGGTGGCGGGCTCGGGCGGCGCGCCGGCCGCCCGTGCGGGCGCGGTCTGGCAGACGATGGCCGTGAACAGCGCGGCGGCTGTGCGGCAGCCGCGTCCGAACCGGCCGCTCACCGGGCGGGGTCCCGGATCGTGACGGACCCGCCTCGCTGCCTGCGGGCCGTCCGGGACGTGCCTGCGTATCCCACGGACGTCATGGTCCCGCCGATGCTCCGGACCCGCACCTCGGTGCGCTTCGTGTCCCGCCGGCTCGGATCGACGAGGAAGCCCGCCACGAGCTCCGGCCCCGGTCCGGGCTCCGCTTGCCGTAGGCGGCCCAGGCGTCCGGGGCGGCCTTCACAGGCCCATCGGCAGGCTGCCCCGTGAGCCGGAGGTCATCGGGTGTGCGGCGCGGCAACGCCTCCGCTGAGGGGCGGGCGGCCGAGAAACAGCGGCTGTCGCGAAGGCGGTCGGGGCGGCTGTCGAGGGGCGGGCATGCGGATGCCCCGCGCGGGGCGGGGCATCCGGTGGTGCTGGTGTGCGGTGCCGTCCGTCAGTGGCGGGCGGCCGGCGTGTTGGCGGCCGTGACGTTGACCGCGGACCACGACTTGTCCACCGTCTTGTACTCGGTGCTGTTCGCGCCGTACAGGTCCTTGGCCGCCTTCAGGGTCGCGATGCGCGCCTGGTGGAAGTCGGTCGTGGAGACCATGTAGCGGGTGAGCGCACGGTAGTAGATGGCGGTGGCCTTGGTCCGGCCGATGCCCTTCACCGCGATGTTGTGGTAGGTCGGCGAGTTGTAGGTGACGCTGCCGATCGTCTTCTTGCCGCTGCCCTCGGCGAGGAGGTAGTAGGCGTGCGAGGAGACACCGGAACCGGCGTGCACCTCGGTGTAGTACACGTCCGGCGACCAGTAGTCGATGGTGCCCTCGAGCTTGTCCAGCGACGGGTGGTCGAGGCGGCGCAGGAACTTCTGCGCGAGGCCCAGCTTCTCGCCGACGAGGTAGTCGGGGGTGTCCTTCGCGTTCTTCGCGTAGAACTCGACGTTGGAGCCGAAGATGTCCGCGATCGACTCGTTCAGCGAGCCGGGCTCACCGTACTGGTTGCCGTCGGAGTCGACGAAGGTCGGCTGCAGCTTCGCGGTCGCCTCCACCACGCCGTGGGTCAGCTCGTGACCGGTGACGTCGAGGACGACGAGCGGCTTCTTGAACATCTGGCCGTCGCCGTCGCCGTACAGCATGCAGTTGCAGGTCGGGTCCCAGAACGCGTTGGCGACCTTGTTGCCCCAGTGGACCATCGCCTGGGCGGCCTTGCTGTTGCCGGCGATGCCCTTGCGCTTGAAGGTGTTCTTGTAGAAGTCCAGCGTCTTGGTGACGCCGTACTGGGCGTCGGCGGCGGCGCTGGCCCGGCTGGTGGTCTTGCCGTTGCCCCAGACGTTGGTCGTGTTGGTGAACTTCGTACCGGCGCTGAACTTCTCCGTGTACGAGCCCTTGGCGTCCCGCGTCTCGGTGCCGTACCGGGTCGGGTCCTTGAGCTGGTAGTGACCGCGCGAGGTCTGCGTGGTGGTGAGGCCGACGTTGCCCACGAAGAGGGTCTTGCCGGTGCCCTTCGCGGTCGCCGGGTAGCGCGTGGCGCCGGGGACGCCCGAGCCCAGCAGACCCGCCGGGGCGGGTGAGCCGACACCGGTCTCCGGGTCGGCGGTCTCGCCACGCTCACGCAGGGCGTCGAGCAGCTTCGGGGACAGGAACTCGTCGCTGACGGGGGTGTTGCTGCGCACCTTGCCGGTGACGGCGTCGACGACGACGGTGTGGGCGGCGCCCTGGCCGGACACCGTCACCTGGTACGCCAGGGCGGAGTCACCACCGCGGGCGTCGACGACCAGCTGGGCGCTGCTCGCGTCGCCCTGGGCGGCCTTGGCGGCCTTGGCGGCGGCCTGCCGCGCCGTCAGCTTGGCCTGCGAAGTGGCCGGCTTGACGGAGTGGTCGGCCGCACGGGTCACGCCCGTGTAGGCCAGCTTGTGGTCGAGGTGGACGATGAGGTCGCCACCGAGCACCGGCAGGTTGCCGTGCGTCCGGACGAAACGGACGTGCCGGGCGCCCTCGGGGTCGATCAGGACGTCCTGGGCCTGGAGTTCGTCACCCTTGGAGACGCCGGTCGCCGAGGCGTGGCCGAAGGCCGCGGTGCGCGCCGCCTCCACCACCGCCGTGGCGTTCGTGGTGGTGGACGCGGCGGTCCGCTCCACCCCCGTCGTGGAGGGACCCGCGAAGGCCGTGCCGGCCAGGCCCGTGGCAGCCGTCGTCACCGCGACGGCGACCGCCACGGAGCGTATGTGCGGTCTACGCAATCTGATCAGGGTTCCTTCGTGCGAAGGCGGCAGGGGTCACCAACCGCCTTGAGACGTGGCACAGTTCGGCGCCACGGGGGCGGGTAGGGCCCCGGAGTTCACCCTTACGGATCAGTCATGTGCACGTAAAGCCGGAATGATCCATTTCGCGAATTTCTATGGCAATCCTTTACGAATGGGCGCCACAGGGTGATCACGAGCCGGCCAACTGTGTGTCGACTGTGGAGACGCTGCCCCGATCCCCTAGGTTCCGAGGCCGGAATGTGACCGACATCGCATCACGAGACGTATGGATGGGAGTGGGTACCGGATGGTCTCAGCAACGGCGGGCCGCAGTGCGGTCCTCGGAGCGGTCGTACTGTCGCTCCTCGCGGTCCCGGCGCGGGCCGCCACCGCGGAGCCGAACACCCCGACGGCAGCGGCGCTTCCCGCGCCCGACACCACGGGTCTGGCCGCGGTGCTGCGCTCGGCCGTGAACCAGGGCGCCCCGGGCGCCCTGGCCCGGATCGACGACGAGGACGGGACATACCGGCTCACCCGTGGCGTCGCCGACCGCGGTACCCGGCGGGTCATGGCCACCGGCGACCGGTTCCGCGTCGGCAGCGTCACCAAGACCTTCTCGGCCGTGGTCCTGCTGCAACTCGCCGACGAACACCGGCTCACGCTCGACGCGCCGGTCAACCGGTATCTGCCGGGGCTGCTGCCCGACGACCGGATCACGGTGCGCCAGGTGCTCGGCCACCGCAGCGGTCTGTACGACTACACCAACGACATGTTCGCCGAGAGCGTGTCCGGCTTCGAGGCGGTGCGGAAGAAGGTCTTCACCTACCGGCAGCTGGTCGCGCTCTCCCTGAAGAAGCCCCGCACCAACGCGCCCGGCGCCGCCTACAACTACTCCAACACCAACTTCGTCGTCGCCGGCCTGCTCATCGAGAAGCTCACCGGACACTCCGTGAAGACCGCGTACGAGGACCGCATCTTCAAGCCGCTGAAGCTGAGCGACACGTTCTACGTCCACCCGGACACCGCGATCCCCGGCCGGTACGCCCGCGGGTACCTCACTCCGGACACGGCCGGCGCCAAGCTGGTCGACGCGACCGCCCAGACGGTCTCCTGGGCGCAGAGCGCCGGTGCCATCATCTCCAGCGCCAAGGACCTGAACACCTTCTACTCCGCGCTGCTCCGCGGCAAGCTGCTGTCCTCGGCACGGCTCGCCGAGATGGAGCGCTTCGCGCGGGTCAACAGCACCACGGCCTACGGACTCGGGCTGCGACGCCGCGACCTGTCCTGCGGGGTCTCGGTCTACGGCCACACGGGCGTGGTGCAGGGCTACTACACGTACGCCTTCACGACGAAGGACGGCAAGCGCAGTCTCACGGCGGTCACCAACACCTCCAACAACAGAAAGGTGCTCAACACGCTGGCGGAGACGCTGGAGTCGGCGTTCTGCGGGAAGCCGGCGAAGGCGCTGCACGACCGGGGCACCACCGAGGAGGACCAGGTGGGCTGAGCGCCTGGCCCGGGTGCGGGGGCATGGGGGGCGCGCCCGCACGGCGGTCGGCATATCGAAACGCTCCGTGATCTTGGCGGAACGACATCGTCCGGGACACCATGCCACGCATGAAGGGTGATCTCTTTTCCAGTCAGCACGTGGTGCAGCCGGCCGTGGAGCCGGGAATGTCCGTCGAGAACGCCAAGTGCGTCCGGTACGCGGTGAACGGGGAGATGTACGCCCGCCAGGGCGCGATGGTCGCCTACCGCGGCGACCTCAAGTTCGAGCGCAAGGGGCAGGGCGTCGGCGGCATGCTCAAGCGTGCGGTCACCGGTGAGGGACTGCCCCTCATGGCGGTGCGCGGGCAGGGCGAGGCCTGGTTCGCGCACGAGGCGCAGAACTGTTTCATCGTCGAGGTCGAGCCCGGCGACCAGTTCACCGTCAACGGCCGCAACGTGCTGTGTTTCGACGCCTCCCTGGCGTACGAGATCAAGACGGTGAAGGGGTCGGGCATCGCCGGCGGCGGCCTGTTCAACAGCGTCTTCAGCGGGCAGGGCCGGCTCGGTCTGGTCTGCGAGGGCAACCCGCTGGTCATACCGGTCTCGGCGCAGGCCCCGGTGTACGTCGACACGGACGCGGTGGTGGGCTGGACCGCGCATCTCCAGACCTCGCTGCACCGCTCGCAGTCCATCGGCTCGATGCTGCGCGGCGGTTCCGGTGAGGCCGTGCAGCTGGTGCTCCAGGGCGAGGGGTACGTCGTGGTGCGGCCGAGCGAGCTGACGCCCCAGAAGGCGCAGCAGCACTGAACCTTCACAAGTGATCCCTGCCGCGCGGGCAACCCCGCTCGCCGTACCGGCGTCTTGACCGACAACAGACCGAGCCCCGGCCCCTTGGGCCGGGGCGCATTTCCGAGACGCTATACACGACATGTATACACTCCGTGTATAGAAGGGTACGCATGTACGGCAAGGCTTTCGCCCCGGAGTACCAGGGCGCCCTGACCACCCTGTCCGTGAACTCCTCGCTGGTCGACGTGCTGGCCGAGGGGACCGAGCGGCTGCGCGAGGCCGAGCGCTCCGGGCGCCCCGGCGAGGCGGCGCGCTGCGGGCTCGCCGTCGCCGAGGCCCATCGGCGGCTCGGCCATGTGCGGGACGCGGAGCTGGCCTGGAAGGCCAGTTACCGGGCCGCCCGTGAGGCCGGGGACACGGCCGCCATGGCCTGGGCGCTGTGGAGCGGCGGTACCCTGGCCCGGCAGCGCGGGGCGTTCCCGCTGGCCTGGCGGCTGCTGGGGCTCGCGGCCGAACTGGGCGAGCGCGGCGGGGACGTCGTGGTCCGCGGGTACTCGCTGGCCGGGCTCGCGGAGACCGGCCGCATCCAGGGGGACTACGAGGCGGTCGGCCTGCTGCACGAGCAGTTGCTGGCCGAGGCCCGCAAGCGGGGAGAGGCCCGGCACACGGTCTGGGCCCTGGAGGGCATCGCGCAGATGCACCGCAACACCGGCGACTACGACAAGGCGTACGCCCTGTTCGAGGAGGCCGCGGAGATAGCCGGGCGGGCCGAGGACCGGCGCGGGCACGCGTGGGCGCTGCGCGGGCTCGCCGACGTCCTCTCGGTGCGCGACGGCGACATCGCACGGGCGCTGGAGCTGCTGTCCGAGGCGGAGGCCGTCTGCCGTGCGATGAACCTCTCCAGCGCGCTCGCCTACAACCACAAGATGCGCGGCAACGTCTACTACCGGGCCGGTCGTCACGCCGAGGCCAGGGACCTGTACGAGCTGGCGCTGGAGGAGTTCCGCGCGATGAGCGAGCCGCGCGGCGAGGCGCTGGCCCGCCTCGGCCTGGCCAAGTCGCTGGCCCGCCTCGGCCGGGACCGCGCCGAGACGGCGGCCGAACTGGCCGACCTGGCAAGGACGCTGGAGCGCAGCGGCCTGAAGCACGCGCGGGAGATGGTGACCCGGGCCCAGCGGGAGTTCGGCCTCGACCCGGAGGTCGTACGGTGACCGCGCTGCCCACGGCGGTCCGCGCGCCACTCACCGCCGCCGAAACCCTCGACCGCTGCCGTGAGCTGGTGCGCCCGGCGCTGACGGAGGCGGTGGGGCGGCTGCACCCCTGGGTCGCCGAGATGGCCGCGTACTCCTTCGGCTGGTGCGAGGTCGGCGGTGCCCCCGCCACGGCGCCGGGCGGCAAGGGCGTACGGCAGGCGCTGGCGGTGCTCGGTGCCGAGGCGGCGGGCGCCGGCGCGAGGACCGGCATCCCGGCCGCGGTCGCGGTGGAACTGGTGCACGCCTTCTCGCTGCTGCACGACGACATCATGGACGGCGACGCGACCCGGCGCCGCCGCCCCGCCGTGTGGCAGGCCTACGGCACCGGTCCGGCGGTGCTCGCCGGGGACGCCCTGTTCGCGCTGGCGGTGGACACGCTCGCCGCCGCGCCGCAGGGGCCCGGCGCCGTACGCCTGCTCTCGGCGGCGCTCGCCGATCTGGTCCGCGGACAGGCCGACGACCTGCTGTTCGCCTCCCGGCCGTGCACCGGCCCGGAGCGGGTGACGCCGCAGGAGTACCGTGCGATGGCGGAGGGCAAGACCGGCGCGCTGCTGGGCTGCGCCGCCGCGCTGGGTGCCGCGCTCGGCGGGGCGCCCGAGGCCACGGTCACCGCGCTGGACCGGGCCGGGCGCCACCTCGGCATCGCCTTCCAGCTGGTCGACGACGTGCTGGGCATCTGGGGCGACCCGGCCGTCACCGGCAAGCCGGTGGGTGGTGATCTGCGGGAGGGCAAGAAGACGTTCCCGGTGCTGGTCGCGCTCGGCTCCCCGGCGGCCCGGCGGCTGCCCGCGCTGCTCGGCTCGCCGGGACGGGACGCGGAGGCGGCGGTGCTGATCGAGGAGGCGGGCGGTCGTACGGCGGCGCTGGCCGAGGCCCGGGCGCACACGGCCGCCGCGCGTGCGCTGCTCTCGGACGCACCCCTGGCGGCCGGAGCCGTCGAGGAGCTGCACCGGCTGCTGGACTCCCTGGTGCACCGCGTGCTGTAGCCCTGATCCGAAACGGCGTTGACGTCCGGTGTCCCGGCGGGTCAAGGTGCGGGCGGCGCGGTCCCACCCCCGCGCCGGAAGGGTGAGGCACCTTGATCGGCATCTCGGACATCGAAGCCGCCGGCCGGCGGATCGCCGGGCACGTCGTGCGGACGCCGACCGTACCGAGCCCCGGTCTGACCGCGCTGCTCGGCGTCCCGGTCACCGCCAAGCTCGAACTGCTGCAGCGCACCGGCTCGTTCAAGGCTCGCGGGGCCACCGCGAAGCTGCTGTCGCTGAGCGAGGCCGAGCGGGCCGCGGGCGTGGTCGCGGTCAGCGGCGGCAACCACGGGATCGCCGTCGCGGTGATGGCGGCGGCCCTCGATGTGAAGGCGACCGTGGTGATGCCCCGGACCGCGCCCGCGCGTTCCATCGGGCTCGCGGAGGAGGCCGGCGCGTCGGTGCGGCTGACCGACGGCATGGACAGCGCGTTCCAGCTGGTGACGCGGCTGCGGGACGAGGGACTGACCCTGGTCCACCCGTTCGACGACCCGGTCGTGATCGCCGGACAGGGCACCGTGGGGCTGGAGTTGGCGGAAGACGCCGCGGGCACCGGCGAACTGACGGACGTCGTCGTCAGCGTGGGCGGCGGCGGCCTGATCGCCGGGATCGCGGCGGCTCTGCGCGCCAAGCGGCCCGGGGTACGCGTGTGGGGCGTGGAGACCGAGGGCGCCGAGGCCATGTCCGCCGCGCTCGCGGTGGGCGGACCGGTACCGGTCCCGCTGGCGTCCCTGGTCACCACGCTCAGTGCGCCGTCGGTGTCGCAGTTGACGTACGACCATGTGTCCGCGCTGGTCGAGGAGGTTCTGGTGGTCCCGGACCGGGACGCCGTGCAGGGCTGCCTGGACCTCGCCGACCACGCCAAGGTGTGGGCCGAGCCGGCCGCGGGCTGCCTGCTGCCGGCGGCCCGTCAGGTGAGGGAACGCGTCGGGGACGGCGCCCGGATCGGACTCGTGGTGTGCGGGGGCAATACGACACCCCGGGAACTCATCGGATGGGCCGACCGCTTCGGCCTGACGTGACACCGATCGTGCACCGTGGCCGACCCGGAATTTACCCTCGGTTACCCGCAGGTCGAAGAGCCGGTGGGGACGATCAACCCAAACTCGCAAGCGCTTTCGAAGTGTTGAATAAAAGGCAAGGAGGGGCCCGAGTTGAGGATTCTTTGAACGCACCCCCACGCGCCCCGCGTACCTCTGGGAAACACCGGGCAGGGGTTGCAGCGAGGGATGACCATGGCCAAGGCGCACGTCTCCGCACACGAGTTGGTCGCCGGACGGTACCGGCTCCTGGAGGTATTCGCCCGCGAGACGAACCGCCTGTGGTGGTACGCCGAGGACGTGACGGCGCAGCAACCCCGGTTGGTGACGCAGACCGCCCTTCCGCAGCCGTCCGCCGAGGACGCCGCGCGCCGCGTCACCGCCCGGATCATCCGGGCCTCCGAGACCATGCGGCTGCTGCGTCCCGGCCAGGTCGCCACCGTCGTCGACGCCGTGGTGGAGGCCGGCACCCTGTGGACGGTCACCGAGTGGATCGACGGCACGCCCCTGAGCGAATTCCTCGAGCGCGAGGGCTCCTGCAACGCCGTGCGGGCGGCGCGGATCGGCCTGGATCTGCTCGATGTGCTCCAGGCCGCGCACGACGAGGGCATCACCCACGGCGAACTGAGCCCCGCCCAGCTCTTCGTGCGGGAGGACGGCCCCGTCGTCGTCACCGGCTTCGGGCTGGCGGGGTCGACCCTCGTCCCACGGCTCACGGCGCCGTCGTACGCCTCGCCGGAACAGGCCCGCGACGAGCGCATCGGCCCGGCCGCCGACCTGTGGGCGCTGGGCGCGCTGCTGTACACGATGGTCGAGGGCCGCCCGCCGTTCCGTGACCGCGGCCGGCCGGACGCCACCCTCAAGGCCGTGGACCGGCTGCCGCTGCGCACCCCGCTGCGGGCGGGTCCGCTGACCCGGACCGTGCAAGGGCTGCTGCGCAAGAACTCCATCGAGCGGCTGACCCGGCCGGTGGTCCAGGAAGCCCTGACCCGGGCCCTGACCGAGGAAACGGACGCGGACCGGGAGCCGGCCCCCGTCCCCCGGGTGCGCGGCGCGTACCGGGGCGTGCGCCCGGCCGGACCGGGGCGGGGCAGACGAGCCCTGGCCGCGGGCACCGTGCTGGCCACGGTCACCGTCACGGCCGCGGTCCTGGCGGCGACCCACCGCCTGCCCGGCTCGGACACGGCGGACGCACCACCGCGCGGCACGGCCCCGGCCGCCCCCACCGGCCGGCACACCGGCGGCGGCACGCCCACGGCCACACCCACCCCGACCGCCTCGTCCTCCTCCGTCCCGCCGGCCGGTTACCGGCGCTACACCGCCCCGGAGGGCTTCTCCGTGGCGCTCCCCGACGGCTGGAAGCGGCTGACCACCTCCCGCGTGACCGGCCTCGCCTACCGGGTCACCTTCGGCCGGAACGGCGACTCCCCCACCCTCGCCGTCACCTACAGCGAACGGGTGGGCCCGGACCCGGTCGCCGTGTGGCGGGAGGACGTCGAGCCGGGGCTGAAGAGGCTCCCCGGCTATCAGCGCGTCGGCGACGTGCGGGCCACCACCTACCAGGGCCACGAGGCCGCCGACATCGAGTGGCTGGCGGGGGCCGGGGACGGGCGGGTGCACACCTACGGGCGGGGGTTCGTGCTGGGCGGCCGGCGCGGGTTCTCCCTGCGCTTCACCACACCGGCCGCGACCTGGGGCGACGCGGTCAACCGGCTGGCGCTGAAGACTTTCCTGCGGACGTTCCGTGAGCCGAAGGACTGACCCTCGCCCTCCGGCCGTTTTCCCTCGGCCGACCCGGGGACTCGCTTCTTATGGTGCAAATCGGATACACGATGATGACCGAGCAGGCCGGTCCCCGGGACCTGATCGACCACGTGGTGCGGGCAGAGGACGCCGGGTTCGACTTCTCGGTGACCTCGGACCACTACTTCCCGTGGCTGCGCTCGCAAGGGCACTCCTCGTACGCGTGGAGCGTGCTGGGCGCCGCCGCCCAGGCCACCTCGCGGATTCCCCTGATGACCTACGTCACCTGCCCCATCCTGCGCTACCACCCGGCGATCGTGGCGCAGAAGGCGGCGACGGTGCAGTTGCTTTCGGAGGGCAGGTTCCGGCTCGGCCTCGGCGCCGGCGAGAATCTGAACGAGCACGTCGTGGGCGGCGGCTGGCCGCCCGTGGACGTACGGCACGAGATGCTCGAAGAGGCGGTGCGGATCATCCGCGCGCTGTTCGAGGGCGGCCATGTCACCCACCACGGACAGCACTACGACGTGGAGTCGGCCCGCCTGTGGGACCTCCCGGACGAGGCCCCGCCGATCGGCATCGCCGTCTCCGGCGAGCGGTCCTGCAAGCTCGCCGGGCACCTCGCCGACCTGGTCATCGCGACCGAGCCCAAGGCGGGCCTGCTGGAGGCCTTCGACCGGCACGGCGGCACCGGCAAGCCCCGGGTCGGCCAGCTGCCCGTGTGCTACGGCCCCGACCGGGACACGGCGATCAAGCGCGCCCACTCCCAGTTCCGCTGGTTCGGGCTCGGCTGGAAGGTGAACGCCGAGCTGCCGCACCCGGACTCCTTCGAGGCCGCGACGCAGTTCGTGACCGAGGACGACGTCGCCTCCGCCATCCCGTGCGGGGACGACCCGGACGCCTTCGTGGAAGCCGTACGGCCCTACGCGGAGGCCGGGTTCGGGGAGATCGCCCTGGTGCAGATCGGCGGCGACACACAGCACGAGTATCTGGACTGGTCGGCGAAGACCCTGCTGCCGGCCCTGCGGGAGGCGTTCGGCTGACGCCCCTGCCCCGGCGAGCGACCGGCACCCGTCCGGCCGCGTTGCGCGGCGGCCACGGGAATCAGTCGCGCGGGTGAGCATTCCGTGCGAGACGGGGGTACTAGAGGGCTCTACGCCGATCGTTGCCGGAGGCCCTCGCGTGAACTCGTTCGTACACAAGACCCTGGTGGTACAGCTCCGCGCGGGAGGCACCGAGCGGTGTCCCGTGCTCGCCCATCTCAGCTACGACGCGGAGGACCCGTTCGCCGTCACCGCCGTCTTCGGTCACGACGGCCATGTGCTGGCCCGCTGGCGGCTGGACCGGGAGATGCTCTCCGACGGCCTGGACAAGCCGGTCGGTGTGGGCGACGTACGAGTACGGCCGGCCGCCACCGGGGTGTGGCAGGAGCTGCGCCTGGAGTTCCTCGGGGACTACCGGCCCGACGGCAGCCGGCACCACGCGGTGGTGTTCGCCTGGGCGCCCGCGATCGCCGCGTTCCTGCGCGAGACGCACCAGGTCGTCCCGCTCGGGCAGGAACACGTTCCCGTTGACGAGTTGCTGGCGGAGATCCTCTCCGGGGCTGAGTAGCCGTACTCATGCCCATGGCCCCGGCCGGCGCCACGCTGGGGGCTCCTACGACGCCTTGACGCAAGGAGCCCAGCCGTGACCGCAGTGCACCGCGCCCCGTTTCCCGTGCCGCGCCGCGTGCCGCCCGTCGTGTTCGCCGGGGTGGCGGCCGTCGGGCTCGCCGTGTCGGCGTGGGGCGTGCGCGATCGCACGACCTGGTTCCTGGAGACCGTGTGGGCGCTGGCGGGCCTGCCGCTGGTGGTGCTGATGTGGCGGCGCTTCCCGCTGACGGGGCTGCTGTGCGGGCTGCTGGCCTCGCACGCGCTGGTCCTCGCGGTGGGCGGCCACTACACCTACGCGCAGGTCCCGGTGGGCGACTGGGTGCGCGACACCTTCGGCCTCGACCGCAACCCGTACGACCGCTTCGGGCATCTCATGCAGGGCTTCGTGCCGGCGGTCCTCGTCCGCGAGCTGCTCAGCCGTACCTCGCCGCTGCGCGGCAGCCGCTGGCTGGCACCGCTCACCGTCTGCGCCTGCCTGGCCTTCAGCGCCTGCTTCGAGCTGCTGGAGTGGCTGGCCGCGGAGATCGGCGGGCACGGCGCGGACGCGTTCCTCGCCACCCAGGGCGATGTGTGGGACACCCAGTGGGACATGTTCTGCGCCCTGATCGGGGCCGTGCTCTCCCTGCTGCTGCTCAGCCGGGTCCACGACCGTCAGCTCCGGACGCTGGACCAGCACCATCCAAACGAGAGGCCCTAGGCGTCCGAGCGGGACGTGTGCTTGCGGCGGGCCCACAGGGGCAGTCCGTACCAGCACACGAGGTACCAGGCGACGACGGCCGCCACCAGGTACGGCACATAGCTGTCGTGCGTGGCCACCCGGAGAATGAGCAGCAGGGAGGAGGTCATCGTGGCGAGCAGCAGGACCAGCCCGACGAACGTCATCCTCGACGCCAGCCGCACTGCCTGCGGCTTGACCCGGCGGCCCGAGACCAGACGGTGCAGCGACACCGGGCCGATGAGGGCGCCGGTCGCGCAGGCGCCGAGGACGACGGTCACGATGTAGATGGTCCGGTCGGTGGCGGCAAGCTGGGCGTACTTCGGCTGGAAGACCACCGTCAGCAGGAAGCCGAACAGGATCTGCACACCCGTCTGGGCCACGCGGACCTCCTGGATGAGTTCACCCCACATCCGGTCAGCCCGCTCCTCCTCGGTCTCATTGCGCCCTCTGCGTCGGCCTTCCTGTGTCATGCGGTTGCGTGTAACCGTCCGGCCGTTCGTTCAAACGGCCCATGGTCATCGTGACTCCCGGGCCCGCGCCACGGCCTCTACCAGCGGTGTTCGACCTGGGCCCTGATCCGGCGGTCGTAGAGCTCCCGGATCGCGGCGGACGTCTCCTCGGACAGCGGCGGCAGCTTGGCCGCGGCGGCGTTCGCACGGGCCTGCTCCGTGTGGCGCGCACCGGGGATCACCGTGGTCACACCGTCCTGCTCGATGATCCAGCGCAGCGCGAGCTGGGCCGGCGTGAAGCCCTCCGGGGCGAGCGCGGCGAACTCGGCGGCCGCCTCGACACCGGTCTCGTAGTCGACGCCGGAGAAGGTCTCGCCCTGGTCGAACGCCTCGCCGTGCCGGTTGAAGGTGCGGTGGTCGTCGGCCGCGAACACCGTGTCCTTCGTGTACTTGCCGGACAGCAGGCCGGAGGCGAGCGGCACGCGCGCGATGATGCCGACGCCGGCCTCGCGCGCGGCGGGCAGCACCTCGCGCAGGGGCTTCATCCGGAACGGGTTGAGGATGATCTGCACACTCGCCACGTTCGGCCGGGCGATCGCCGTCAGCGCCTCCGCGCAGGTCTCCACGCTCACCCCGTACGCCGCGACGCGCTCCTCCTCGACCAGGGTGTCCAGCGCGTCGAACACCGCGTCCGAGGAGTAGACCGGGGTGGGCGGACAGTGCAGCTGGACGAGGTCGATGCGGTCGACGCCGAGGCTGCGGCGCGAGCGGTCGTTCCAGGCGCGGAAGTCGTCCAGGACGTAGTTCTCCGGGATCTGCTCGACCCGGCGCCCCATCTTGGTGGCCACCAGCACATGCAGATCGGGCCGGCCGCGCAGGAACGAGGCGATGGTCTCCTCGCTGCGCCCGTCGCCGTACACATCGGCCGTGTCGAAGAAGGTGACCCCCGACTCGGCCGCCGCCTCCAGGACGGACAGGGCCTCCTTGTCGTCCACGTCGCCCCAGTCGGCGCCCAGCTGCCATGTGCCGAGGCCGACCACCGATGCCCACTGGCCCGACCTGCCGATTACGCGTTCGTCCATGGCGTCAGTGTGTCATCCGGTGCCGCGTCCCGCGGAACGGACCGCTCCGCTGCGCGACCTGCGCATTTTTCACCCACACGGGCGATGTGGATCGACGGAGTGCCGAGGGACGCGGGACGGCCCTTAGCGTGACCACGTGATCGGTCGTCCGGTGGGCAACCGTCCTTCGGCAGGCAGTGGTTCGGCTCCCGTCAGCCGCCGTGGCCTCCTGCGCTCCGCCGCCGCACCGGCCGCCGCCCCGGTCCTGATGGCGGCCGACCCCGCGGTGGCCGCTGCCGAACTCCCGGGGTTCCCGGCGGAGGTGGCGCTCTACCGCTCGGCGTACCGCAACCGGGTGGGCGAGATCACCGCCGACGGGCTGTGGGCCTGCGCCCCGACCGGACCGGAACAGGTGCTCACCGTCGTCGACTGGGCCTGGCGCAGCGGCCGACCCTGGACCGTCTCGACCCGCACCGGGTGTTCGCGAACGGCTTCCTCGAACGTCTCCCGCGCTGACCGCGCGGACCACTGCAGCGGACCGCACGTCGAAGCAGTGGCCGCGGAGGCCCTCACTGCCCGTAGCGCCACCGGAGCCCTGCCGAGCGGGCCCGGTGACGGGCGGTGACTCAGGACGCGGGCGTCAACTGCGCCTGTACGAGCGGCCCGTAGTGGTCGGCGATGACGGCGGCGTCCGTCTCCCGCAGGTGCGGGCCGCGCGCGATGCCGTACATCACGCCGAGGCCGACGAGGGCGGCGACGGCGAGTTCGGCGCGCAGGCCGGCGTCGGAACCGGTCAGCCGGGCGGCGAGGCGGTCGGTCACCTGGGCGCGGAGGTTTGCGCGCAGGATGTCTCCGTGGTCGCCCTGCAGCGGCGCGAAGGCGATGCGCAGCAGCGGGTCGGCACCGCGCTCGCGCTGGCTGGTCAGGACGTGCCGCACCATGTGCCGGCCGAGGTCGGGCAGCGGAGCGTTCAGCAGGGCGTCCGCGTCCGTGTCGAAGGACATCACACGGGCGAACAGGGCGTCCTTGTTGCCGAAGTACTTCAGGACCAACGGCGGGCTCACCCCGGCCCGTTCGGCGACGGCCTTGAGGGTGATGTCGGCGTGCGCGTGCCGGGCCAGGAGGTGGCGGGCCGCCTTGAGGATGCCGGCCTTGGTGGCCTCGGCGTCACGGCGTGCGAGGGCGGGCGCCCGGGAAGCGGGCGTGGACGGCGTTCCGGGCGCGGTCCCTTTGTGGCCGGGTGTGGTGTTCAGGGTGCTCACGCTCCCTCCATCGCCTCGTCGTGGACGCCCCGGCTGACGCCCCGGGCCCGCCGGGTGCCGGCGGAGGGTGCGTCGCCCGGGATGGAAAGCGCCGCGGCGCAGGCCGCGAGCGCGACCCCGCCCGCCATCGCGAAGGCGAGCAGATAGCCGTGCAGGCTGGGCACGGGGACCCCGCCCAGGGCGGTGCTGTGGTGGACCAGGACGGCGGCGACAGCGGCGCTGGAGACAGCCTGGCCGATGGTGCGCATGAGAACGTTGACGCCGTTGGCGGAGGCGGTCTGGCCGGCCGGGACGGCACGCAGGATCAGTGTCGGCAGCGCGGAGTAGGCGAGCGTGATGCCGGTGGCGACGACGGTGGCGCCCAGGATGATCATCCACAGGTCGCGGCTGTCGGCGATGCGGACGGCGTAGCCGCAGGCGATGACGGCGGCACCGATGGCGAGCGTGATCCGCGGGCCGCGTGCGGCGGAGATACGGGCCGACAGCGGGGAGAACAGCAGCATGATGACGCCGCTGAGCAGCAGGCACAGGCCGGTGGCGACGATGGACAGGCCGAGGCCGTAGCCGGTGGACTTCGGCGCCTGCACCAGCTGGGCGGTGACCAGGGAGTTGGCGTAGAAGGCGAAGCCGGTCAGCAGGGCCGCCACATGGGACAGCCCGACCCGCGGCCGGGTCACCAGGCGCAGGTCGACGAGCGGCCGCTCGACGCGCAGTTGCTGCCACCACCACAGGGCGAGGACCACGACGGCCTCGCCGAACAGCCCGAGGACCCGGGCGTTGCCCCAGCCCCAGCTTCCGCCCTGGGAGACGCCCAGCAGAAGACACACCAGTCCGGCGGCGAGACCCAGTGCGCCGAGTGCGTCGAAACGGCCGGGCTCCCGTACGGGCGACTCCTTGACCGCCCACCAGGTGGCCGCCACCCCCAACGCGCCCAGGGCGCTGGTCAGCCAGAACATGGTGCCAGTCGGCGTACTGCACGACCAGCGCGGCGAGCGGCAGACCGAGGGCGGCGCCGATACCCGTGTTCCTCGATCGCCCGCGCCGAGACGGGGTCGTGCTCGTGGAGCCTGTCGAGGAGGCCGCGCCAGTACGTCACGCCCCAGCCGTAGGTCGAGCCCGGCGCGTTGCGTTCGTGGACGGTGATGTCGTGGGACGGGTCCCGTCGCTTGAGCAGGGGGGCGAGGTAGAGGCCCGCGGGCCCTCCTCCGACACAGACGACCTTCACCGCACACACACCTGACAGTCACCCGACGTGATCGACCGGCATCGCCGGGTAGCAGGGGGCCGGACCGCCCGATCGCGCCAGTTTGGCCCGGTGAGCCGTGCCACTCGGAGCGGCGGCGCGCGAGAAGGATCACCGCGCATTCGGTGGACTCGGCAAGGAATTCCCCGTTCCGGAGCGGATCGTGGCACAGGAGAAGAAGATCATCTTTGTTCAATGCTGCACTACATGTGGGTAATTGTCCGGATCACAGCCAACCGGTTCCGGGAGATTTCTTCCGCTCCCGGGCCCCCCGATAGGCATGTCGTCACCACCGGACCGATCTCCAGGAGACCCGCATGCCCGACGTCACCCGGCGCCGCGCGCTCACCGCGGCAGCCGCCCTCGCCGCGACGGCCGGCGCCGCCACCGCCGTCGCTCCCCTCGCCTCGGCCATCACCTCCCGCCCCTCGGCCGCCGGTCACGACCACACCGCGCCGGACACCTTCGACGAGGTCTACAAGGGCCGCCGGATACAGGGCCGTCCGGCGAGCGGAGGCGGCCACCACCACGAACACGGCGCTGGCTACGCGGTGTTCGTGGACGGTGTGCAGCTGCACGTGATGCGGAACGCCGACGGCAGCTGGATCAGCGTCGTCAGCCACTACGCCCCGGTGCCCACCCCGCGCGCCGCCGCCCGGGCCGCGGTGGACGAGCTGCAGGGCGCACCGCTGCTGCCGTTCCCCGCCAACTGACCGCCCCCGCAAGGACCTACGGAGCACCGCGCACCATGACCGTACGCAAGAACCAGGCCACCCTGACCGCCGACGAGAAGAAGCGGTTCACCGGCGCCGTCATCGAGCTCAAGCGCAGCGGGCGCTACGACGATTTCGTCCGCACGCACAACGCCTTCATCATGTCCGACACCGACAGCGGCGAGCGGACCGGCCACCGCTCCCCGTCCTTCCTCCCGTGGCACCGCAGATTCCTGCTCGACTTCGAGCAGGCGCTGCAGTCGGTGGACGCCTCGGTGGCACTGCCGTACTGGGACTGGAGCACCGACCGCACGGTCCGCGCCGCACTGTGGGCGCCGGACTTCCTCGGCGGCACCGGGCGCAGCTCGGACGGCCGGGTGATGGACGGCCCGTTCGCCGCGTCCACCGGCAACTGGCCGGTCAGCGTACGGGTGGACGGCCGCACCTTCCTGCGCCGCTCGCTCGGCACGAGCGTGCGCGAACTGCCGACGCCGGCCGAGGTGGAGTCGGTGCTGGCGATGGCCACGTACGACATGGCGCCGTACAACAGCGCCTCGGACGGCTTCCGCAACCACCTGGAGGGCTGGCGCGGGGTCAACCTGCACAACCGGGTCCATGTGTGGGTCGGCGGGCAGATGGCCACCGGGGTCTCCCCCAACGACCCGGTGTTCTGGCTGCACCACGCCTACATCGACAAGCTGTGGGCCGAGTGGCAGCGCCGGCACCCGGACGCCGGATACGTGCCCACGGGCGGCACGCCGGACGTCATCGACCTGAACGACACGATGAAGCCGTGGGGCGATGTGCGTCCGGCGGAGCTGCTGGACCACACGCGGCACTACACCTTCGACACCTGATCAGGTCTCGGTGGTACGGCACTCCGGGTGGCCCCAGCCCTGCGCGTTCTTGGCGATGGACTCGCCGGCCGCGTACGGGCGGCCGCACGGACAGCGACCGGGGAACTTCGCCTTGATGGTGCGCGAGGACGCTCCGCCGCCGGTGCGGCGGGGCGCCTTCTTGCGCGGGGCGGCCGTCTTCGGGGTGTCGGGCGACGGCGGCGGCTCCGGGGAGCCGAGCGCGCTGCCGGCCGCCTCCTGGACCGATGCGGCCTGGCTGGCGGCGCGGTCGGCGAAGTCGTTCAGCGGGTCGCCGTCGACCTGGTGGGCCGGGACATAGCGGAAGTCGACGGAGCGGCCGTCGAGGAGTTCGTCGATGCGGACCACCAGGTCCTGGTTGGCGACCGGTTTGCCGGCGGCCGTCTTCCAGCCGTTGCGCTTCCAGCCGGGCAGCCAGGTGGTGACGGCCTTCATCGCGTACTGGGAGTCCATCCGGATCTCCAGCGGCACGTCCGGGTCGACGGCCGCCAGCAGGCGCTCCAGGGCGGTCAGTTCGGCGACGTTGTTGGTGGCCCGGCCGAGCGGACCGGACTCCCAGCGGTCCGGGGTCCGCTCGTCGCCGCCGGAGACCACCCACGCCCATCCGGCCGGTCCGGGGTTTCCCTTCGAAGCCCCGTCGCACGCGGCCACCACACGTTCACCCATGCGCACGATCATGCCATGACCGCACGGGCCGGCGTTCCGGGCCCGGTCAGACGTCCTTGACCTTGGGCATCTCGCCCTCGGTGGTGGTGATGTCGATCACCGAGAAGTTGGCGCCCTGCGGGTCGCTGAGTGCCGCGAACCGGCCGAAGGGGCTGCTCATCGGCCCGAAGCGCAGGATGCCGCCGAGCTTGACGGCCCGGGCGACGGCCTCGTCGCAGTCGTCCACGGTGAAGTAGACGTTGATGTACGAGGGCACCTCGGGCGGGAAGTCGTCCGTCATCCGCATCCGGCCGAGGACCGTGTCCCCGCCGATGTCGAACATGCGGAAGTCGACGGCGTGGTCCTCGATGTCCTTCATCCGGTAGGGGAAGACGGCGGAGAGGAAGGTGTCGGTCTTCTCCGGCTCGCGGGTGAAGACCTCGGCCCAGCAGTAGGCGCCCGGGGTCGCCGTCGTCTCGAAGCCCTCATGGGTGCCGCCCTGCCACACCCCGAACACGGCTCCGCTGGGCTCACGGGCCAGGCACATGGTGCCGAAGTCGCCGACCTGCATCGGCTCCATCAGCACCTCGCCGCCGTTCTCCCGGATCTTCTCCGCGGTGGCGGCGGCGTCCGGCGAGGCCAAGTAGAGGCACCACTGCGACTGCCCCTCCTGGCCGGGCATGGGCGGGACGACCGCGGCCACCGCCTGACCGTCCACATAGGCCTGCGTGTAGTTGCCGTACTCCGACGACGTCTCGCCGAAGGTCCAGCCGAGGACCTCGCCGTAGAACCTCTTCGCTCCCTCGACGTCACTGAACATCGCATCGGCCCAACAGGGCGTTCCTTCGGGTTGCACGGCCATGGTCCAGGCCCTCTCGGTCAGCTGATTTGTCCCGCTACATCACGCTAGCCACCCCTCGGGCGGCCCGCTCGCCGAACGGCCGGGAGCAAAAACCCCGGACTGCCCAGGGTGCGGAGGCGAGGGAACGGCGCGCGATCACCCCAACCGCCACAGAACGCTCTCAAGGGGAGGTTTGCACCACGCGATGATCAAAACCGCCCCTTGCGCGCTGTACCCGGACATCACGCGTCCTGTTTGGCTGGTCCCAGCGCACCGGCATCCCGCGCACCACCGACCGATCCGCATCACCCGTGTTCGCCTCTCCGCAGGAGGGAATGTGTCCACTCCGGACATCGCCACCGGCTCCGCAGTCGAGGAACCCGACGCCGGGAGCCCGGCCGACGGGCAGCTCACCAGCCTGAGCACCCGGGCCGCGCGCCAGCTGACCACCACCACCAAGTCCGAACCGCAGATGCAGGCCATCACCTCGCGATGGCTGCTGAAGACGCTGCCGTGGGTGGACGTCAGGGGCGGCGCCTACCGCGTCAACCGCCGCCTCCAGCTGCGCACGGGCCGCGGGCGCGTGCACTTCGAGCAGAACGGTGCCGACGACATCCGGGTCGTCCCCCAGACGCTGACCGAGCTGCCGATCCTGCGCGGCTACCCCGACAGGGACGTGCTGCGGGAACTCGCGGCCCGCTTCCGGTCCCGGGAGGTACGCGCCGGCCAGGTGCTGTTCGAGGCGGGACAGCCGGTCA
Source organism: Streptomyces sp. NPDC045022 (assembly GCF_056432605.1). Classification (NCBI taxonomy): domain Bacteria; kingdom Bacillati; phylum Actinomycetota; class Actinomycetes; order Kitasatosporales; family Streptomycetaceae; genus Streptomyces; species Streptomyces sp. NPDC045022. The sequence goes on along the minus strand of NZ_JBWKIR010000033.1, from coordinate 10,886 downwards.
CCGAGGCCTATCTCGTCGTACACGGACGGTTCACCCGCTACACCCGTGGAAAGTACGGCGACGAGGAGGTCATCGGCGTCGTCACCGCCGGCGACCAGATGGGCGACGAGGCGGTCGGTCAGTCCGATCCGCTGTGGCTGACGTCGGTCCGCGCGGAGACCGCCGGTGTGGTGCTGGCACTGCCGTGGACGGTCGTGGAGGAGCTCACCGAGCGGGCGCCGTCCCTGGCCGCCCATCTCCAGGCCTATGCCGAACGGCAGCGCAAGCCGATGAACCGCAAGGGCGAGGCGGACGTCCCCGTCCAGGCCGGCCACGTGGGCGAGCCGACCCTGCCGGGCGGTTTCGTCGACTACGAGCTGACGCCGCGCGAATACGAGCTGTCCCTCACCCAGACCGTGCTGCGGATACACACCCGGGTCGCCGACCTCTACAACGATCCGATGGACCAGACCGCCCAGCAACTGCGCCTCACCGTCGAGGAGATCCGCGAGCGGCAGGAGTGGGAGCTGGTCAACAACCGGGAGTTCGGGCTGCTGCACAACGTCGACTACGGCCAGCGGATCAGCACCTACACCGGGCCACCGACGCCGGACGACATGGACGAGCTGCTGTCGATGCGGCGCAAGACCAGGGTGTTCCTCGCCCATCCGAAGGCGATCGCGGCCTTCTTCCGGCAGTGCAACAAGCGGGGCCTGGTGCCCGGCACCGCGAGCGTCGACGGGCACGAGGTGCCCGCCTGGCGGAATGTGCCGATCTTCCCGTGCAGCAAGATCCCGATCACGGAGGACCACACCAGCAGCATCATCGCGCTGCGCACCGGTGAGGCCGACCAGGGCGTCATCGGGCTCTACCAGACCGGCATCCCGGAGGAGTACCAGCCGGGCCTGAACGTCCGCTTCATGGGCATCGACCGTGCAGCGATCATCAACTACCTCGTCACGGCCTACTACTCGCTGGCCATCCTGGTCCCCGACGCGGCGGGAATCCTGGAGAACGTCCAGCTCGGCCGGACCGCCGACTGACGGCCTGGAGCACGCCATGAGCACACCGACCCACTCCTACAGCCTGCCCGGGCCGCCGAACATCGCCCGGAGCATGCGCAGAGACCGGCGCACCGGGGCGATCCCCGGACTGCACCACCAGGCGGCCGCTCCCGCCGACCCGGTGAAGGCCGCCGAGGTCGACCGCCGGCTGGAGACCTGGGCCCGCGGCCTGGATCTGTTCCCCGAGGCGTGGAAGGGGGACTTCTCCGGCTTCCAGTTCGGCCGGGCCGTCGTACTGCAGCATCCGGACGCCCTCGACCTGGACCGCCTCACGGTCGCCGGGCAGCTGCTGCTCGCCGAGAACGTCGTCGACTCCTGCTACTGCGAGGAGGACGAGGGCCGGGGCGGAGCGCGCCGCGGCCTCGGCGGCCGGCTGATCATGGCCCAGTCGGCGATCGACCCGTTTCACGGCATCCCGGAGCTGGAGGAGGAGTGGCGTCAGGGCGTGCGGGCCGACGGTCCGCTGCGCGCGTACCACTTCGCCCTCACCGACTACGCCGCCTTCGCGACACCCAGCCAGACCGACCGGTTCGTGCACGACATCGCCCGGCTCCACCTGGGGTATCTGGCGGAGGCCGCCTGGGCCGAGACACGCCATGTGCCACGGGTGTGGGAGTACCTGGTGATGCGGCAGTTCAACAACTTCCGCCCCTGTCTGTCGATCGTGGACGCGGTGGACGGCTACGAGCTGCCCGAGCAGGTCTACGCCCGCCCCGAGATCCAGCGGATCACCGCCCTGGCCTGCAACGCGACCACTATCGTCAACGACCTGTACTCCTTCACCAAGGAGCTGGCGAGCGATCCGACCCACCTCAACCTGCCGCAGGTCGTCGCCGCCAACGAGCGGTGCGGGCTGAAGGCCGCCTATCTGAAGTCCGTCGAGATCCACAACAGGATCATGGAGGCCTTCGAAGAGGAGTCGGCCCTGCTGTCCGCCACCTCGCCCCTCGTGGAGCGCTATGCCCGGGGGCTCGCCGCCTGGGTGTCCGGCAACCACGAGTGGCACGCCACCAACACCCACCGCTACCACCTGCCCGACTACTGGTGAAACCCGAGTCTCAGTGAAACACCGTCAGCACCACGAGGAGCCACCCTTGACCAGCGCCCCCGTCGCCCCGACCCCGACCGCGCCGGTACCGGCCCAGTCCACGTACCAGAGCCGCGTCGCGGACTACTGGAACGCCGAGGAGAACCCGGTCAACCTCGAACTCGGAAAGATCGACGACCTCTACCACCACCACTACGGCATCGGCGCGGCGGACCTGTCGGTGCTGGACGAGCCCGACCCGGAGCTGCGCCGGGAGCGGATCACCGCCGAGCTGCACCGACTGGAGCACGCCCAGGCCGAGCTGCTCGCCTCCCGTCTCGGGCCGCTCTCCCCCGACGACCGCGTCTTCGACGCCGGCTGCGGCCGGGGCGGCGGCAGCGTGGTGGTCCATCTGCGCTACGGCTGCCACGCCGACGGCGTCACGCTCTCCGCGAAGCAGGCCGAGTTCGCCAACGAACAGGCGCGCAGGCGGGGCATCGACGACAAGGTGCGCTACCACCACCGCAACATGCTGGACACCGGCTTCGTGTCCGGCGTTTACGCGGCGTCCTGGAACAACGAGTCGTCCATGTACGTCGAGCTGGACCTGCTGTTCGCCGAGCACTCCCGGCTGCTGCGCCGCGGCGGGCGGTACGTGGTGATCACCGGCTGCTACAACGACACCTACGGACAGGCCTCCCGCGAGGTGTCGCTGATCAACGCGCACTACATCTGCGACATCCATCCGCGCTCGGAGTACTTCCGGGCGATGGCCCGCAACCGGCTGGTGCCGGTGCACGTCGAGAACCTGACGGGGGCCACGATCCCGTACTGGGAACTGCGCAGGCAGGCGGACCACCTGGTCACGGGCATCGAGGACACCTTCCTGTCCGCGTACCGCAACGGCAGCTTCCAGTACCTGCTCATCGTGGCCGACCGGGTCTGAGTCCGGCGAAATCCCGTCGACAGCAAGGGCGTCGAAGCGCTGGGATGGGCCCCGATGAGTGCCTTCGACAGCCAGAAGCCGCAGAGGATGCACGCGGACGAGGCCGACCTCGACGCCCCGCTGGTCCGGCGTATGATCGCCCGCCGGTTCCCGCAGTGGGCCGCGCTGCCCCTACGGCGCCTCGCGTCCTCCGGGACCGAGAACGCCATGTACCGCCTGGGCACCGACCTCGTGGTGCGGCTGCCCCGGCGGCCCGGCGCCGTGGCGGACGTGACCCGGGAGCAGCACTGGCTGCCCCGGCTCGGGCCGCTGCTGCCGGTGGCCGTGCCCGAGCCGCTGGGGAGGGGCGAACCGGACGAGGACTTCCCCTGGCCCTGGTCGGTCTACCGCTGGCTGGAGGGCCGGAATCCGGTGGCCGGGGCCGTCGAGGAGCCGGAGCGGCTCGCCGGGGACCTGGGGGCTTTCGTGCGCGCGCTGCGCCGGGTCGCCCCGGCGGACGGGCCACCCGGTTACCGGGGCGGTCCCCTGCAGTACCGGGACGAGCCCACCCGCTCGGCCATCGCCGAACTGGGCGAGCGGATCGGCAACGACGCGGTCACGGCCCTGTGGGAGCAGGCGCTGCGCACCCCGGAGCACACCGGACCGCCGGTGTGGGCCCACGGGGACCTGTCCCCGGGAAACGTGCTGATCGACGGCGGTGGGCTGAGTGCCGTGATCGATTTCGGCACCGCCGGGCTCGGTGATCCCGCCGTGGACCTGATCGTCGCCTGGAACCTGCTGCCCGCGACCGCCCGCGACACCTTCCGCAAGACCGTCGGCGCCGACGACGCCGAGTGGGCGCGCGGGCGGGGCTGGGCACTGTCGATCTCGCTGATCCAGCTGCCGTACTACTGGCACACCAACCCGGCACTGGCCGAGAACTCCCGGCACGTGATCGCCGAGATCCTCGCCGAGGCCACGTAGCGGCCCGGCCCGCCCGGGGGGGGCACTACTCCCCCGCGTACGCCTTCTCCAGCGCCGCGACGTCGAGCTTGCCCATGCCCATCATGGCTCGGGTGGTCCGTGCGGCCTTCTGCGGGTCCGGGTCGCCGACCATGTCGATCAGGCGGCCGTAGACGACCTGCCAGGAGACGCCGTACTTGTCCTTGAGCCAGCCGCAGGGCCCGCCCTCGCCGCCGTTCTCGGTGAGCTTGGCCCAGTAGTGGTCGATCTCCCGCTGGTCGGCGCAGAGGACCTGGAAGGAGACCGCCTCGTTGAACTTGTACTCGGGGCCGCCGTTCAGCGCGATGAACTTCTGGCCGTTGGCCGTGAACTCCACGACCAGCGCGGAGCCGGCCGGGCCCGGGCCGGCCTCGGTGCAGCGGGTCACACGGCCGATGCCGGAGTTCTTGAAGATCGACACGTAGTGGTCGGCGGCCTCCTCGGCCTGGCCGTCGAACCAGAGACACGTGGTGAATCCGTCGGTGGTCATGAGTACCTCCTGGGCGTGGGAACACGGTCTTCCGTATCGACCGGACCCCGGCGCGAAACTCATCGGCCGGACCGGCGAACAACCCGGACGGGTGAGCGGGGGCCCGCATAGCATCCGGATCATGACCTCTTCGCCTGCCGAGAGCATCCAGCCCTTCCGTCTGTCGATCCCGCAGAGCGACCTCGACGACCTGTACGACCGCCTCGACCGCACCCGCTGGCCCGCCGAGCTGCCCGGCGCCGGCTGGGAGTACGGCGTCCCGGCCGGTTACCTGCGGGAGCTGGTCCAGCACTGGCGGAACGCCTACGACTGGCGTGCCGCCGAGGCCGAGCTGAACCAGTGGCCGCAGTTCACCACCACCATCGACGGCGTGAACGTCCACTTCGCCCATGTGCGCTCCGCGGAGCCGAACGCCACGCCGCTGGTGCTGACCCACGGGTGGCCGGGCTCGATCGTGGAGTTCCTGGACGTTGTCGGCCCGCTCACCGACCCGGTGGCGCACGGTGGGGACGCGGCGGACGCCTTCCATGTCGTCGTACCGAGCATCCCGGGCTTCGGGCTGTCCGGGCCCACCACCGAGCCGGGCTGGGAGGCCGGACGGGTGGCCGACGCCTGGGCGGAGTTGATGCGTCGGCTCGGCTACGAACGGTTCGGGGTGCAGGGCGGCGACTGGGGCGCGGCGATCTCGCGCGAGCTGGGCCGCGCCCACCCGGACCGGGTGATCGGCGTCCACCTCAACCTGCTGCCCGGCGCCCACGCGGCCACCGAGCCGGCCGAGGAGGACCTGGCCGGGCTCGGTCCCGAGGAGCGCGAGCGGACGCTGCGCTCGTGGCGGGTCTGGGCGGACTGGTCGCGTGAGGGCATGGGGTACGCGGTGCTGCAGTCCACCCGGCCGCACACCCTGGCCTACGCCCTGACGGACTCCCCCGTCGGCCAGCTCGCCTGGATCGTCGAGAAGTTCCGTGAGTGGACGGACTCGCGGGAGCTGCCGGAGGAGGCGGTCGACCGGGACCGGCTGCTGACCAACGTGATGCTGTACTGGCTGACCGGCACGGCCGGCTCGTCGGGCCGTATCTACTACGAGCGGGCGCACGCCACCGGCCGGACCGCCCGGCAGGCCGAGCCGTCGACGGCGCCGACCGCGCTGGCCCTGTTCCCGGCCGAACCCCAGATTCCGCTGCGGCACAAGGCGGAGCGGACCGAGCATCTGGTGCGCTGGACGGAGTTCGACCGGGGCGGGCACTTCGCGGCCATGGAGGAACCGGAGCTGCTGGTCGGCGACGTCCGGGCGTTCTTCCGGCAGGTCCGGGAGAAGTGACCCGGCCGCCGGGTCAGGCGGCCAGGCAGAGACCGTTGTGGGCCCGGTGCGGCGCGGCGGCCGGCCCGCGGTGTCGCGTCGTCCGGCGGGTCAGCTCACCGTGTGCCAGCGACAGCAGGTCGCCGAGCCCGAGGCCGAGCGCGTGGGCGGCGGCCGCGAGGACCTCCGAGGAGGCCTCCTTGCGGCCGCGCTCGATCTCGGACAGATAGGGCAGCGAGATCCGGGCCGTACCGGCCACGTCCTTCAGCGTCCGGTCCTGCGCCTGACGCTCGCGGCGCAGCACGTCACCCACCAGTTCGCGCCACATCGGCTCCTTGGGCTCGGGCTCGGTCCCGTCCGGGCGGGCGGGGGCCGCTCGCAGCGGGATCACTCGGGCTTCGTTGCTCACCTGGTTGCTCACCCCGGTCAGCCTAGGAGCCGTCGTTCGCGGGGCAAGGGCCCGGTGTTGCGCCCAGAGGGAAACCGGGCGGCGCCCCGCCCGGCGACGGCTGTTTCGCGCCAGTGCCGAGCGCGGGATGCATGCGGGGCGTCACCGGGGGTACCCGCCGGGTGAAGGGTTCCGCAGGAATGCATGAAACCCCGGATCCGGGGTATCCGACGAAAACCGTACTTTGCATGGATCGGCTGCACATAGGCCGTAGGGGCAGACGTCGAACCGTGACTTTCGTGGGAGAGGTAATGAACACCGCCGGGATCCGGTCGCAGGCAGAGGTCACCGTGAGGACCGAGCAGGACAGGACGGGCGAGGAGTCACTTCCCGGGATCGCGGATCCGGCCTCCGTCGCCCCGCGCGACGCACGGGAGCTGTCCCGGCAGTTCTTCCGCCGGCTGGCCGAGCTGGAGGAGGGCACGCACGGGTACCAGTACGCGCGCAACACCCTCATCGAGATGAACATGTCGCTGGTGCGGTTCGCGGCCGGCCGGTTCCGGGGCCGCGGTGACGACATGGAGGACATCGTCCAGACCGGCATGATCGGCCTGATCAAGGCCATCGACCGGTTCGAGCTGTCGCGCGAGGTCGAGTTCACCTCCTTCGCGCTGCCGTACATCGTCGGCGAGATCAAGCGGTTCTTCCGGGACACCACCTGGGCGGTGCACGTGCCGCGCCGGCTCCAGGAACTGCGGGTGGAGCTGGCCAAGGCGCGCGAGGAGCTGTCCAGCCGGCTGGACCGGAACCCGACGGTCGCCGAGCTGGCCACCCTCATGAACATCTCCGAGGACGAGGTGGTCGAGGCGCAGCTCGCCTCCAACGGCTACAACTCCGCCTCCCTGGACGCCGCGCTCACCGGTGACGGCGCCGAGGACGGCGAGGCCGTGCTCGCCGACTTCATCGGGGTGGAGGAGGAGGGGCTGCGGCTCGTCGAGGACTTCCACGCGCTCGCCCCGCTGATGGCGGAACTCAGCGACCGTGACCGGCAGATCATCCACATGCGGTTCGTCGAGGAGGCCACCCAGGCGGAGATCGGGGAACGGCTCGGCTGCTCCCAGATGCACGTCTCGCGGCTGATCAAGAGGATCATCATGCGGTTGCGCCAGGGCATGCTCGGCGAACTCGGCTGCGCCTGACGGGTGGATCAGCCCGCCAGTCGGAAGCGGGCACGCACGCGCTTGCCGACGGGCACGCGCTCCACGGTGACCTCCGACGCCAGGGCGTGCACGATCTCCAGACCGTGCCGCCCGACGCGCCGGGGGTCCTTGGGGTAGCGGCGCGGGACGGCGGAGCTGCTGTCGTACACGGACACCGTGACGGAGCTGTCGGTGCCCTCCAGTTCCAGGATGTAGGGACCGTCGCTGTGCCGGTCGGCGTTGGTCACCAGCTCGCTCACCATCAGGAGCAGGTCGCCGTCGGTGCGGCTGTCGGCGGTGGCGCACCACTCGGTCCTGAGCTGCTCCAGGAACTGGGCCGCGAACGCGCGCGCCTCCGCGATGCATCCGGGTTCGCCGGTGTAGTGCGCGGCACGCCGCAGCGGCTCCACGGGTACGTCGAAACCAGTCGGTATCACTGCCCCGCCCAGGTGTTCGGTCATGCTGTCTCTCTCGGAAAGCCCTGTCCGGCCGGTCGATGTTGCACCAGTCCTCGTACCCCGAGCCGGGCCGGGCAGTCCACCGTATGCGTTCGCCGAGCGCGCACAGTGGCGAGGCTCACGCCGTCGGGGCCCGAGGATATGTGACAGCTCACACCGTCGGCGAGCCGGTGTCCTGTGTCTGCGGTTCCTCCGGCGACTGCGGCAGCGTGGAGGTTCCCGCCGACCGCTCGTTCGTCTCCGAGGCGGCCTCGCCGGGTGAGGACCCGGGCAGGGGGCCCGTCGTGGGGGGAGCCGTGGAGGTGGGCGTCTCGTCCGAGGCGGACCCGGGCAGGGGGCCCGTCGTAGGGGGAACCGTGGAGGTGAATGTCTCGCCCGAGGGGGACCCGGGCGACGGAGCCGGCGAGTCGGGCGAGGCCGGCTCGGACGGCGGCGTCGACTCCGGGGTCTCGGATTCCGGCCGCTTCGATCCCGGGGTCTTCGACTCGGGTGTCGTCGATCCCGGGGTCTTCGATTCCGGCTTCTTCGACTCCGAGGTCTTCGATTCCGGCGGCGAGGAGGACGAGGACGATGCCGACTCGCCCGGCGTCGGCCGGTTCCAGGGGTGCGGAACCGCCGGCGGCTTCGCGTGCTGGTCGTCACGGCAGTCGTGGTCGCCCCGGTGCCGGTGGATCCAGTCGTCGTGATGGGTGTCGTAGAGCACGAAGACACTGACGGGCTTCGGCGCGGGGGTCACCACGACCACGTTCGAGGGCCGGTACGACGGCCAGCGCCGGCCCGTCACCCTGGGTGTGGTCCGCTGGGCCACCGGCGGGGTGAGCGGGTTGCCGCAGGCACACCGCACCCGGGGCACGCCGCGCCCGTCGACCAGGACGGCGGTGCCCGCCTGGAGGACGGCCTGGTAGCTGGTGGCGGCGCCGTCGCGGAAGCCGTGGTTGGTGACGCGGGTGTCGACGCGCAACTGGACGGGGGTGAGTGAGCGCAGATAGGCAGGCACGCCGGACGGCTGGACACCGGCCACGGAGGCGAAAGACCGGTTCTTGGCCGGGTCGGCCTGCAGCGCCTTGATCTGTTTCTCCACGTCGCAGGCGGCGACCTTCCGGGTGCCGCCGTACAGCCCGGGCGCCCCGCCGTCCACGCCGCGGACCTCGTTGGCCGCACCGGTGGAGGGTACGTCGGAGGCGGACGGCTCCGGCAGGGCGGAACCCCGCTTCGCGGTCGACGCCGTGTACGGGTCCTGGCCCGCGCTGTCGGCGGACTGGAGGAAGACCTCACCGCCCTTGGCAGAGGAACCGCCGCCCCCCACACGGGCGAAGACCACCGCCAGGACCACGGCCACGAGCACGGCGGCGGTGACGGCGGCCACCCGCGGCACGGACTTCCACCACGGCCCGTGCGGCTCCCCGGGCCCGGCACCGCTGCCCGGCGGCTGCGAGGGCGGCGGTCCGGTGGGCGGCCGGTTGGAGCCCGCCAGGGGCCCGGAGGGCGGCCCGGTGGGGTGGCCGGAGGACGGAGGTTCGACGCTCACGAGCACTTCTTCCCGGCGCGGTCGTCGCGGTACGCGGCTTGCGGCTTTGATCAGTCGCAGCCCATTTGAGGCATTTGACTGAATATGTAGCCTATTGTGTGCCGTAGTCCGGTGAGGGTCGCAAGCCGACGCGGACGGCCCACCCGGCGGGCGCGGTGCCCGGGAGCTGCCTAGCGTGGCAGGAGTGAGCCCTCCCACCGTCCCCGAGCGGCCCGTCGCCCGTCATGGCTGGGCACAGGCCGTGGCCGCGGTGCTGACCGGGTTGGCCGTCATGGCCCTGGTGGCGGCGCCGGGCCTGTGGGCGGCCGGGGCGGCGGACCTGCCGGACGGCGCGTTCCCGCGGGTGGTGGCCGCGGCTCTGGTGACGGCGGTCGGCGGCAGCCTGGAGTTCTCCGGCAACGCGGGCGTCTTCGCGCGGACCGGGGCCGGCCTCACGGTGATGCCGCTCTCCGTGACACTCGCCGGCGCGCTGGTGATCGGCTCGGGCTTCCTTCGCCCGCTGCGGCACCGGGCGGTCGCCTCGGCCGGGGAACTGGCGGGCTGGGCCGCGCGGATCGCGGTGCTGTGGCTGGTGGCACTCATCTGCCTGGCCCTCGGGGCCCGGCAGACCTTCGCCGTCGACGTGGGCAGCGGCACGCTCAGCGATCTGACCGGCCTGTTCGGCTCCGCGCCGAAGGTCGGGTTCACCACGGACACGCCGCTGACGGTGCTGGTCGGTCTGCTCTGGCTGGCCGGGGTGCTGGTGCTGGCGCTGCTGGTCGCGCGGGGGGCGCCGTTGCCGAGGCGGCTGCTGCGCTTCCAGGAGTCGGTGCGCCCGGCCGCGCACGCGATGGTGGTCCTGCTCCTCGCCTCCGTCGTGGCCGGCCTCGTCACCGCGCTGATCGCGGCGGCCACCCACGGCCACGTCTCCGCGACCTTCGCGCTGATCCTGCTAGGGCTGCCCAACCTCGTCTGGCCGGTCCTGACCATCGGCCTCGGGGCGACCTGGAACGGGCGGGTGGACGGTCCGTTCGGGCTGCCGATGCCCCACGTCCTGGACGCGATCCTGCGCACCCCGGACGTCTCCACGCTGAACCTGGGCTCCCTCACCGACTACGACGGCCGGATGTGGTGGCTGGTGGTCGTGGACGCGGTCCTGCTGCTCGGCGTCGCCTTCCGGATGGCGGTCCGCTCACCGGCCCGGATCCGCCTGTGGCAGCACGCGCTGCACCTCGCCGTCGCGCTGGCCGTGACGGTGCTGATGATCTGCCTGGTGGGGCGGATCTCCGCGCACTACGGGCTGTCCCTGCTGGGCATCGGCGACCTGGGCGGCGGACTGTCCGGAGAGCTGTTCCTCAGCCCTCGGCTGTGGCAGGCGGTGGCGCTGGGCGCGCTGTGGGGGCTGGTGGCCGGGTTCCTGGGCGGCCTGCTGGCCCGGCCCGTGCACCGCAGGGCCTAGGAGCTGTCCGGGCGATCATGGTCGCTGTTGGCGTCTCTGAAGTCGATTGCCCAAGTTCCTTTGCCGCGCGACCATCACCGAATGGATGAAG